>WQZC01000016.1 GCA_009780925.1 Actinomycetes bacterium
CACGCCGGAATTCGCACCCATGAGCGGCATGGACGAGTCCCGCCACGACACAACGGAACCACGGCTCACCCCGCAACGGAACACTGGCCCACCCGGAGCGCAATATGCATCCGCGCCAAAACGTCCAATTCCCGTCGCAGGTATTCCTCACGCGCCAGGCCCAGCCCACGGGCGCGGTCCTCAAGGCCTTTGACGGTTTTCGGGTTGACGTTGCGGATGAGCACATCAGTCATCGGGACACCTCCGATATCGAGGATATCAACCGATGAGCTGGGTGGCGGCACGACCCCGGCTGCTCCACGCAACTTGATGATCATGCGTTTTCGCCAAGCTGCCTGGCGAAAACGCATGATCATCGAGGGTGGGGGCGGCGGGCCGTAGGCTGAGCGGGTGACGCTGTTCGACCCGCCGGGCGCCGTGTCGGGTGGCCTCGGTGGGTGGGGCGACGCGTCGGAGCCTGATTCAGCCGCCCCCGACCCGCACGCCCCGCTGGCGGCGCGGATGCGGCCCCGGACCCTGGACGAGGTGGTCGGCCAGGCGCACCTGCTCGGCCCCGGCTCACCGCTGCGCCGGCTCGTGGAGGGCGACGCGCCGATGTCGCTGATCCTTTACGGCCCGCCGGGCAGCGGCAAGACGACGCTGGCGCAGATCGTCTCGTCGGCGACCAGCCGCCGGTTCGCCCAGCTGTCCGCGATCACCGCCGGGGTCAAGGACGTCCGCACGGTCATCGAGGAGGCGCGCCGCCAACTGAACCACACCGGGCGACAGACGGTGCTGTTCATCGACGAGATCCACCGGTTCTCCAAGACCCAGCAGGATTCGCTGCTCGGCGCGGTGGAGACCCGGACCGTCGCCTTGGTGGCCGCCACCACCGAGAATCCGTTCTTCTCGCTGGTCTCCCCGCTGCTCTCGCGCAGCCTGCTGCTCACCCTGCAGCCACTCACCGACGAGGACATCGGGGTGCTCGTCGACCGGGCACTGGCTGACGAGCGCGGCCTCGGCGGGGCGGTGGCGCTGGACGACGACGCCCGCGCGCACCTGGTGCGCCTCGCCGGTGGGGACGCCCGGCGGGCGCTGACCGCGTTGGAGGCGGCGGCCGGCGCGGTTCTGGCCGCCGCTGGGGGCGCGCCGGCGGTGGGTGGCGCGCCCGACGCTGGGGGCGCGTCGGCTGGGGCCGCAGCGCGGATCGACTTGGCCGCGCTGGAGCAGGCCGTGGACACCGCGGCGGTGCGCTATGACCGCGACGGCGACCAGCACTACGACGTGATCAGCGCGTTCATCAAGTCGATCCGCGGCTCGGACGCTGATGCCGCGCTGCACTACCTGGCGCGGATGATCCAGGCCGGCGAGGATCCCCGCTTCATCGCCCGGCGGCTGGTCATCCACGCCAGCGAGGACATCGGCCTGGCCGACCCCACCGCGCTGCTCGCGGCCACCGCCGCCGCCCAGGCGGTCGCGCTGATCGGGCTGCCGGAGGCGCGGATCAACCTGGCGCAGGCGACCATCCATTTGGCCCTGGCCCCGAAGTCCAACGCCGTGGTGATGGCGATCGACGACGCGCTGGGCGATGTGCGCGCCGGCAAGGCCGGGCCGGTGCCGCCGGCGTTGCGCGACGGGCACTACGCGGGCTCGGCCCGGCTGGGGCACGCCGTCGACTACGTCTACCCGCCGGGCACCCCGGAGGGAGTGGCCGCGCAGCAATACCCGCCCGATGCGCTGGTCGGGCGCGACTACTACCACCCGAGCGCGCGCGGCGGCGAGCGGGAGCTGGCGGCCCGGCTGGCGCGACTGCGCGCGGCGGTGCGCGGCGGCTGATCCGCGCCGACCGGCCAGGCCCGCCGCCGGGCGAGAAGCCATAGCCGACCCTGCCAGTGGCGCGGCACGACAATAAGTGTCGGCGCCGCCCGGTATGGTCGCAGCGTCTCGTGAAATACCTCGCCGGCGCGGTGAGGCCCGTTCTGTGGAGGAGGTCCGGTGTCCGCTGGAGCTTGGGCCGCGGTGATCGCCGCGGCGGCGTTCGTGGTGTTGGTGGCGATGCTCGCGATTCCGTTGTTGAAGCTCGGGCGGGCGCTCGATGAGGCGACCCTGGCGATCCGCAAGACGCATGAGGGCGTGACGCCGTTGCTCACCGCCGTCCAAGGCACCCTGGACGGCGCGAACGCCGAGTTGGAACAGGTCGAGCAGATCACCCGCAGCGTCAACACGGTGACCACCAACGTCGCGACGCTGGCCTCGATCGTGTCCTCCACCCTGACCGGTTCGGTGATCAAGGTCGCCGCGTTCGGCTACGGGGTGCGCCGCGCGCTGCAGTCCCGCCGGGACGCCGACGCGGTGCGCGAGGCGCGTCGCCAGCGTGGGCGGGGCAGTCGGGGCGGCAGCGGTGGCCGCGGCGGCTGGGCGCGACGCGGGATCATCAGACGCGGGGGCGCGAAATGAGGCGGCTGTTCTGGCTGGCCACCGGGCTGAGCCTGGGCGCGTGGCTGGCGCGCAAGCTGTCCCGGGCTATCGAGCGGCTCACCCCCGGTTCGATGGTTCACCGCCTCAGTGGGAGCGTCGGCGAACTGGCCGAGTCGGTCGGCTCGTTCGGCGGCGACGTGCGCGCGGCGATGCGCGCGCGGGAGGCGGAGCTGCGCGCCGGCGCCGGTCTGGACGGCGCCGGCGACGGTGACAAGGCCCGCACGGGTGGGGCGCGCCGATGAGAACCGCGGAGGTGCGGCGCCGTTTCCTGGCCCATTTCGAGGCGAACGGTCATGTTGTGGTGCCCAGCGCGCCACTGCCGTTCGAGGACCCCAACCTGCTATTCGTCAACGCCGGCATGGTGCAGTTCGTGCCGTACTTCATCGGAGCGCAGACCCCGCCGTGGCCGCGCGCCACCAGCGTGCAGAAATGTGTGCGCACGCTGGACATCGAGGAGGTCGGCAAGACCGTCCGGCACGGCACGTTCTTCCAGATGAACGGCAACTTCAGTTTCGGGGACTACTTCAAGGCCGAGGCGATCCGGCTGGCCTGGGAGCTGTCCACCAAGCCGGTCGCCGACGGCGGGTACGGCCTGGACCCGGAGCGGATCTGGGCCACCGTCTACCTCGACGACGACGAGGCCATCGACATCTGGCGCCGACAGATCGGCCTGCCATTGGCGCACATCGTGCGCCGGGGCATGGATGACAACTTCTGGTCGATGGGCATCCCCGGCCCAGCCGGCCCGTGCTCGGAGCTGTACTACGACCGGGGCCCGGAGTTCGGTCCCGAGGGCGGGCCAGCGGTTGACGAGGACCGGTTCATGGAGTTCTGGAACCTGGTGTTCATGCAGTTCGAGCGCGGCAAGGCCACCGGCGCGAGCAAAGGCGACTTCGAGATCCTCGGCGAGCTGCCCGCCAAGAACATCGACACCGGCATGGGCCTGGAACGGATGGCCTCGCTGATGCAGGGCGTGGACAACATCTACGAGATCGACGAGACCCGGCCGATCCTGGACCGCGCCGCCGCGCTCGCCGGGATCGTCTATGGGGCGCGCTCCGGGCGCGCGGCCAGCGCGTCGCACCCGGACGATGTGCGGCTGCGCGTGATCGCCGACCACGTGCGCACCGCGCTGATGCTCATCGGCGACGGGGTCACCCCGTCCAACGAGGGGCGCGGCTACGTGCTGCGCCGGATCCTGCGGCGGGCCATCCGCTCCATGCGGCTGCTCGGCTATGAGGACCCGGCGCTGCCGGAGCTGCTGCCGGTGGCCCGCGACTGCATGGCCCCGTCCTACCCCGAGGTCGCCGAGGACTACGCGCGCATCGCCACCTACGCCTACGCCGAGGAGGAGGCGTTCCGGCACACCCTGCGCGCCGGCACGACGATCTTCGACCAGGCGGTCGGGGAGGTGCGCCAGGCCGGCGGCGCCCGGCTCGGCGGCGACGCCGCGTTCCAGCTGCATGACACCTACGGCTTCCCGATCGATCTCACTTTGGAGATGGCCGCCGAGGCCGGTATCAGCGTCGACGAGGATGGGTTCCGCCGGCTGATGGCCGAGCAGCGGGCGCGCGGCAAGGCCGACGCCAAGGCCAAGAAGACCGGGCACGTGGACACCTCGGTGTGGCGCGGGGTGCTCGCCGCCGGCGGCAGCGAGTTCACCGGGTACCACGAGGTGGCGGGCGAGGCGCGGGTGCGCGCGCTGGTCGGCGCCGAGGGAGTGCTCGGCGGCGCCGGCGAGGGCGAGCAGATCGAGCTGGTGCTGGACCGCACCCCGTTCTACGCCGAGGGCGGTGGGCAGCTGCCCGACCTGGGCACGATGAGGATCAGCGCCGGCGGCCGGGACGCTGAGCTGGAGGTGCTGGACGTGCAGGCGCCGGTGCCCGGGCTGACCGCGCACAAGGTGCTGGTGCGCAGCGGCGAGGTGCGCCCCGGCGACCTGGCGCTGGTGGCGGTCGACGTCGAGCGCCGCGCCGCCGTCTCCCGCGCCCACTCGGCGACCCACCTGCTGCACGCCGGGCTGCGCCACGCGCTGGGGGAGAGCGCCGCGCAGGCGGGCTCGCTCAACGCGCCGGGCCGGTTGCGCTTCGACTTCTCCAATCCGTCGGCGGTGCCGCCGAGCGTGCTGGGCGACATCGAGGACGAGATCAACGAGGTGTTGGCACGCGACTTGGAGGTGCGCTGGTTCGTCACCGACCAGGCCGAGGCCCATCGCCTCGGCGCGATCGCGATGTTCGGCGAGAAATACGGCGAGCGGGTGCGGGTGGTGGAGATCGGCGACTACTCGCGTGAGTTGTGCGCCGGCACCCACGTGCCGCGCAGCGCCGTCATTGGCATGATCAAATTGCTCGGTGAGGCGTCCATCGGCTCCGGGGTGCGCCGGGTGGAGGCGTTGGTCGGGCTGGACGCGTTCCGCCATCTGGCCCGCGAGCACGTGCTGGTCAGTCAGCTGGCCGGCGAGTTCAACGTCCGGCCCGAGCAGCTGCCGGAGCGGATCGCGATGACGATGGATCGGCTGAAGGCGGCGGAGAAAGAACTGGACCGGTTGCGCGCGGCTGCGGTGCTGGCTGGCGCGGGCGAGCTCGCGGCGTCCGCCGAACAGGTGGTCGCGGCCGGCGGGGAGACGGTCCAGCTGGTCGCCGCGCGAGCCCCCGACGGGGTGGCCGGCAACGATTTGCGCGCCCTGGCGCTGGCGGTGCGGGGCCGGCTCGGGTCCGGTCGTCCGGCGCTGGTGGTGCTCGGCTCGCCGGACTCCCACGGCGGGGTGGCGTTCGTCGCCGCCGCCAACGAGGCCGCGGTCGCCGCCGGAGTGTCCGCCGGCGGCGCGGTGCGCGCGTTCGCGTCCGCGCTCGGCGCGCGGGGCGGTGGCAAGCCTGATCTGGCCCAGGGCGCCGGGGGAGACGTGGCCAAGCTGGCCGCGGCGCTGGCCGCGGCGCGCGGGCATGTGCGCGAGCAGTAGGTTGGCGTTCCGTGGCTGAGCCGAGCGTGTGGCTGGGGGTCGATGTGGGGACGGTGCGCGTCGGGGTGGCGGTGTCGGACCCGTCCGGCGCGCTGGCCACTCCGCTAGTCACCCTCGCCCGCGACGAGCCGACCGGGCGCGACCTCGCCGAACTGGCCGCGCTGGTCCGTGAGCGCGCCGCCGTCGGTGTGGTGGTGGGCCTGCCGGTGACGCTGCGCGGGCAGGAAGGGGCGTCCGCGCGGATGGCGCGGGACTACGCGGCGGCGCTGGCCGCGCTGATCGAACCGGTCCGGGTGGAACTGTGCGACGAGCGGTTGACCACCGTGTCCGCGCAGCGCGCGTTGGCCGAGCGTGGCGTGCGCGGGAAGCCGCGACGCGCGGTCATCGATCAGGCGGCGGCCGTGGTGCTGCTGCAACACTGGCTTGATTCGAGGCGGCGCGACGAGCGCGCGCGGCCGACCGACGGCGGGGAGTCGCAGTGACCTACCAAGACAGTGGCGCGGGCTACCACTATCCCGACCACGATGATCCGAACCTGTTGTTCGAGGATGACGACGACGGGTTCGGTTACCACCACCCGCAGGACTCGATGGGCGGCGGGTCGCGATCGTCGCGCCACCAGGAGCGCCGGGTGCGCGCGCGTCGGCGGCGCCGCCGACGGTTCGCCGCGCTGGTCGCGTTCGGCGTCGTCGTGGTCGCGGTGGTCGTCGGCGTGGTCGTGGTCCGCCCGATGATCAGCCGCTCCAGCAACGCCGACTACTCCGGCGCGGGGACCGGTTCGGTACGGGTGCGGATCAAGCCGAACGACACCGCGTCCGACATCGGCGCTACGCTGCACGACGCTGGCGTGGTCCGCTCGGTCGGGGCGTTCACCAACGCGGCCAAGAGCAACCCGCAATCCATCTCGATCCAGCCGGGGCTGTACCAGATGCGGCTGCAGATGTCCGGCGCGTCGGCGGTGGCCATGCTGCTGGACCCGAACGCGCGCCTGACCGTCAAGGTCGTCATCCCGGAGGGGAGCACCACGGCGACGATCGTCGGGCTGCTCGCCGACGCGCTGAAGATACCCAAAGCGCAGGTCCAGCAGGTGATGGCTGACGTCGAGGCGCTCGGCCTGCCGGCCGGGTACGAGCAGAAGTCCGGCGCCGCGCCGACCAGCGCGGTGGGCTTCTTGTTCCCCGACACCTACACCTTCGACGCGGATGCCACGCCCAGTGACGCGCTGCAACAGAGGGTGTCCGAGTACGTGGCCACCGACCGCTCGCAGGGGTGCTCCACGGCGGTGGGCAAGCTGGGCCTGACCCCGTACGACGGCTTGACCATCGCATCGATGATCGAACGCGAGGTGCAGGTCCCCGAGGATCGCGCCAAGGTGGCCCGGGTGATCCTGAACCGGTTGAAGAAGAAGATGCCGCTCGGGGTGGACGCGGCCTCGATCTACGGGGCGGTGCTGGCGGGACTGGATCCGGCGAAGGTCGACTACGCGACGCTGGATTCGCCGTACAACACCTACACCCACACCGGGCTGCCGCCGAGTCCGATCGGCAACCCGGGCGGCGAGGCGATGACCGCGGCGGCCGAACCGGCAGCCGGCAACTGGCTGTACTACGTCAATAGCGGCCCGGATGACCAGAACCGGATGCACCTGGCGTTCTTTGACACCGACGGACCGCAATGGCAGGCCGCAGTGCAGAAGTGCTACCAGAACCACTGGGGATGCGCCGCGCCGTGACCTTTCCCGGCGATCCGCCCGCGGCGCGCGATGCTGGTGCTGCTGGTGCTGCTCGCCGAGCGGCGGTGTTGGGCCGGCCGATCGGGCATTCGCTGTCCCCGGTGCTGCATCGCGCGGCGTACCGCGCGCTCGGCCTGGATTGGGCCTTTGCCGCGCTGGACTGCGGCGCGGATGATCTTGCCGCGCTGCTGCGCCGGTCCGGGCCGGAATGGGTCGGGTTCTGCTGCACGATGCCGCTCAAACGCCAGGTGGTAGCGCTGGCCGACGAGGTCAGCGCGCGCGCGGCGGCGGTCGGTGCCGGCAACACGCTGCTGCGCCAGGGCGCGTTCGGTGGGCCAGAGGGCGCCGAACAACCAGCCGCCGAGCGACCAGGTGCCGCGCGTTGGCGCGCCGACAACACCGATGTGGCCGGAATCCTCGGCGCATTGGCCGAGCGCGGCGTGGGTCGGGGTGGTGCCCCGGCCCGGGCCGCCGACGGCGCCGCGCCGGGCTCGGCCAGCGCGCGCGGCGCCGGAAGAGCCCAGCTTGGCTCGGTGACCGTGCTCGGCGCCGGGGGGACGGCGCAGGCCGCCGTGGCGGCGCTGGCGGAGATCGGGGTGACCCGGTGTCGCGCGCTGGTCCGTGACCGATCGCGGACCGCGCCGTTGCTGGCCACCGCCGAGCGGGTGGGGGCGCGGGTGGAGCTCGGCGAGCTGACGGCGTCAGATCGTTCGCTGGGCGCGGACCTGGTGATCTCCGCGTTGCCACCGCGGGCGGCCGATCCGCTCACCGCATTCGCCTGGTCGAGCCGGCAGACGGTGTTGGACGTTTGCTACGACCAGTGGCCGACCGCGCTGGCTAGATCGGTGGCGGCGGCTGGCGGCACGGTGCTCAGCGGCGCCGCCATGCTGCTGCATCAGGCCGCCGCCCAAGTTGAGCTGATGACCGGTCGTGCCGCGCCCGTGTCCGCGATGCGTGCCGCGCTGCGGCGGGCCGTGCCGAACGCGGGGCTGTAGGCGCCCATCGGCGCGGGTCCGACCAGGGTTGTCGGCGCGGGCTCGATCGCTGGTTCAGCGCCCGATCGTCTCCGGTTTCGCTGGCGGGCCATCGGCGAGCAGCCGGCGCAGACGATCGGCCAGGTCACCGGGGACGAGGCGTTCGGTGGCCCGCGCCAGCTCGGCGACGGTCCACCAGCGGCACCGCGTGAGGTCGACCGTCTCGGTCGCCGTCCGGCCCGCGCCGTCCGGTGCGAAATGCGGCACCCGGCAGAGGAACCAGCGCTCGCGCTGGTCATAGCTGGTGCCGCGCCAGGCGTAGCGGTGTCGGCGTCGCCAGACCTCCGGACCGAGCCGGAGGTCAGAGAATCCGACCTCCTCGGACACCTCCCGGCGCAACGCGTCGATCAGATCCTCGTCCGCTTGGACGCCGCCACCTGGCGGGAACCAGAACCCAGCCCCTGACTCCGGCTCCTCACCGCGCAACAACAGGAGCCGATCGTGGTGGTCAACGAGCAACGCGCGAACGGCGAACCTGCGCACAGGGTCCGGCATGCGGTCAGGCCAGCCCGGTCCGCTCGCCGCAACGAGTCTCCAACCGATGACGCAGCGCTAGCACGTCCTCCCAGGTGTCGCAGTCGGCGCCCCAACCGGCGGGGTCGGGCACCTCGGCCAGCCTGACCAGGCTTTCCAGCGCCCGCATTGGCCGGCCCGCCACCGGAGCCGCTGCGGCCAGCGCGGCGGCGAGCGGAGCGTGCCGCCAGGCCGCCGCCAGCAGGTTGCGCCGGCCGGTGGCGTCGACCAGCACTGCGGCGTCGACCGGTTCCCCCGGCTCGGTCAGCCGGGCCAGCAGGGCGGGTACCGCCGGCGCGATATCCGGCAGGTCGGCGGCCAACACGACGAGGATCGCGGCGCTGGTCAACGGCAGCCCGGCGGCGAGCCCGGCGAGCGGGCCGCCGCCGGGCGGGCGCTCCTGGCACCACAGCAGCCTCTCGCCGCCCGGGTCGCGCGCCTCATCGCGGGTCGGTCCCACCACGACCACCCGGCCGGCGTCGGGCACCGCGTCGAGCGCGCGTGACAGCAACGAACGGCCCCCGATGCGCAGCGCCGGCTTATCCAGCCCGCCCAGCCGTCGGCCGGCGCCGCCCGCCACCACGATCGCGTCAAAGCGCACCCGCCAATTGTCTATCGCGGGCACTGTCTGTCGCGGGCACTGTCTGTCGCGGGCACTGTCTGTCGCGGGCACTGTCTGTCGCGGGCACTGTCTGTCGCGGGCACTGGTCATCGTGTGCGCTGGTCATCGTGTGCGCTGGTCATCGTGTGCGCTGGTCATCCCGCGCACTGCTCTTCCCGTTGGCCCGGACTGTTCTTTCCGCTCTTTCCGCGCAGTGGGTGTCGCGGCGAGCGACGGTCCGGGACCGGCGCGGCTGGGGCGACCGGTCCGTTCCCGCGCGACGAATCCGGTCCCGCGCGGCTCGCGGCCGAGCCACTCGTCCAGCCGTTGTCCACAGGCCAATCCGGCGTCCACAACTTGCGCGCGCGGGTCGCGGCGGGCCCCCGAGGGCGCCAGTGTTGGGGTCATGGTCAGCTCACGCGCGGTCGCGACGCTTGTTGGAGCAGTGGTGGCGCTGGCTGGCGCGCGGTACCTCGCCGCGCTGGTGAGCACGGTCCCGGACCCGGCCTGCGCGGCGTGGTGGCGGGGCGCCCGGCCGAGCCGGCGGCGGTGGGTGGGCACGGCGATGGTGGCGGTCGTCTTCGGCGCGTTGGCCGGGCGCGCCGCGGGCTGGGGAGCGGCGCTGCCGGCGTTCATCGCGCTGGCGCTGGTGGCCGCGCCGCTCGCGGTGATCGACGCGCGCTGCCATCGCCTGCCCGATCGTCTCGTCGGCGTCGGGGCGATGGCCGCGACCGGACTGCTCGGCGCCGCCGCGATCATCGGCAGCGCCGGCTGGGCGCTGGCACGGGCGGCGGCGTCGGCGGCGATGGTGGCGGTCGGTGGGCTCGTGTTGGTGCTGGCGGCGCCCGACTCGATCGGCTTCGGGGACGTCAAGCTGGCCGCGCTGCTCGCCAGCTACCTCGGCTGGCTGGGCTGGGCGCGGGTCGGGTGCGGCATCTTGGCGGGGATGCTGTGCGGCGCGGGGGCAGCGGTCGGGCTGCTGGTGACGCGCCGGGTCAGCATGAGGACCCCAATCGCGATCGGCCCCGCGCTGATCGCCGGAGCATTGGCGGTGGCCGCGATGCCATATTGACCATGCGGTATTGACCATGGCGGGGCCGTCTCGCGCCGGAGTCGCTTGGGCCACACCGTGGCTGCCTTGCTCGTGGCGCACCACAATTTGCCTCTTTTCTGTCAGACTGGGCGCGTGCTGCGTTGGATGACCGCGGGCGAGTCGCACGGGCCCGCCCTCGTGGCCGTGCTCGACGGGCTGCCATCTGGGGTGGACATCACGACAGCGGTGGTGGCGGGCGAACTGGCGCGTCGGCGCCTCGGTTATGGCCGAGGCGCGCGGATGGGTTTCGAGACCGACGAAGTCGAGCTGACCGGCGGGACCCGCCACGGGCGCACGATGGGCGGACCGGTCGCGATCAGAGTCGCCAACGCCGAGTGGGCGAAGTGGCGCGCGGTGATGTCCGCCGACCCGGTGGACGCTGATCTGCTCGCCGGGCAGGCGCGAAACGCGCCGCTGACCCGGCCGCGCCCGGGCCACGCGGATCTGGCCGGGATGCAGAAGCACGACCTGGACGACATCCGGCCGATCCTGGAGCGGGCCAGCGCGCGGGAGACCGCGGCGCGGGTCGCGCTCGGGGCGGTCGCCAAGGCTTTCCTCGCCCAGGCGTTGGGCGTGCGAATCGTCAGCCATGTGGTCGCGATCGGCGCGGTGGCCGCCCCGGAGGGATCGCCGCCCGGGCCAGCGGACGCGGATCGAATCGACGCTTCCCCGGTGCGGTGCCGGGACGCCGCGGCCAGCGCCGCCATGGTGGCGCACATCGACGCGGTTCGCGCCGCCGGGGACACCCTGGGCGGGATCGTGGAGGTGCTCGCCTACGGGCTGCCGCCCGGATTGGGTAGCCACACCCAGTGGGACCGCCGCCTGGACGCGCGATTGGCCGGCGCCTTGACGAGCATCCAGGCGATCAAAGCCGTTGAGTTCGGCGACGGAGCCGACCTGGCGCGGCGGACCGGCTCGGCGGCGCAGGACGAGATCATCCGCGCCGACGGCGCGATCGCCCGGCGCGCCAACCATTCCGGCGGTGTCGAGGGCGGGATGAGCACGGGCGCGGTGCTGCGGGCGCGCGCCGCGATGAAACCGATCTCGACGGTGCCGCGCGCGTTGGCCACTATCGACACCGCCACCGGGGCCGACGCGGTGGCCATCAACCAGCGGTCGGACGTTTGCGCGGTGCCCGCCGCCGCCGTGGTCGCCGAGGCGATGGTGGCGCTGGTGCTCGCCGAGGCGGCGCTGGAGAAGTTCGGCGGCGACTCGGTGGCCGAGACGCGCCGCAACGCCGAGGGATATCTCGCTCGGCTGGCTGAGCGTGGCCTGTCAGTGCCCGCCATCGCCGCGACTGCCGCTGCCATCGACACCATCGTCGAGCCCGCCACCACTGCCCAGCCCACAAGCACCGTCGCCACCACCGCCCAGCCCACCAGCACAAGCACCGTCGCCACCACCGCTGCCGCGCCCAGCGCGCCTCGTGCCGCGCGTCCGGCGATCGACATAGTGCACAACGCGTCGATAGCGGCGCGTCCTGGACCCGCCGGCGAGCGCGCCGCGCATTCCGCTCCGCGCGGCGCGCCCGCCGGCGAACCCCCGGCATTCGTCGGTGGCCTCGCCGAACCAGTCCACGCTCAGCCCGCGCCCGGCGCCGGCCACCCCGCGACGGCGCCCGCGCCCGCGTTCATGCCCCCGCGCGTCGCCCCGCCGCGCGAGGACCAACCGCGCGAGGACCAACCGCGCGGTGGCGAGCCGCACGAGTCCCGGCCACTGGTCGCGCCCCCACGGGTCGTGCTCATCGGGCTACCGGGCAGCGGGAAAACCACCGTGGGTAGACGGGTCGCTACCCTGCTCGACATACCGTTTGCGGACAGCGATGACCTGATCGCGCGTCGCGCGGGGCGGGCTGTCACGGAGATCTTCGCCGCCGACGGGGAGGAGGCGTTCCGCGCGCTGGAGGCCGATGTTGTCTCCGACGCGTTGACCAGCTTCGGCGGGGTGCTGGCCCTCGGCGGGGGAGCGGTGATGGACCCGGGCACCCGCCGGGCGTTGGGTGAGTCCGGGGTTCCGGTGATGCTGCTGCGCGCGGGTCTGCCGACCCTGGTGGCGCGCGTCGGCGACGGGCACAGCCGGCCGTTGCTCGCCGGCGACCCGGGGCGCCGGATGGCGGAACTGGCTGCGGTGCGGGAACCGGTGTATCGACAGATCGTGGCGCACACCGTGGACACTGAGCGGCGGAGCCTGGCCCGGGTGGCCGACGTCATCATCAAGCTGCTGCCGGTGCGGAGCCGGCTGTGACCGCGGACGGCGCGGTGGCCCCGACGACGCGGATCCCGGTCGGCGGGCCGGCCCCATACCAGGTGCTGGTCGGACGCGATCTGCTCGACGAGTTGCCGGCGCTGCTGGACGGCGCCACCCGGGTCGCGGTGATCCACCCGCCGACGCTGCCGGACCGGGCGCTCGCCTGCCGCGACGCGCTCGCCGCGCGCGGGTTCGAAACCATCTGTCTCGAAGTCCCCGACGGCGAGGACGCCAAGACTGTGGCGGTGGCGCAGTCATGCTGGGCGGCGCTCGGTCGGGCGGGCTTCACTCGGTCGGACGCGATCGTCGGACTCGGCGGCGGGACCACCACCGACCTGGCCGGCTGGGTGGCGGCCTGCTGGCTGCGCGGGGTGCGGGTGGCGCAGCTGCCGACCACCGTGGTGGGCATGGTGGACGCGGCTATCGGCGGCAAGACCGGCGTCAACACCGAGCGCGGCAAGAACCTGGTCGGTTCGTTCCATCAGCCGGTGGGCGTGTTGTGCGACCTGACCGCCCTGGCCACGCTGCCGGAGACGGAGTACCGAGGCGGTCTCGGCGAAGTGGTCAAGCACGGCTTCATCGCCGATCCGGGCACCCTGGAGCTGATCGAGGCGGACCCGGCGGGCGCGGTCCGGGCCGGCAACCCGATCGAGCGCGAGCTGATCGAGCGCTCGGTGCGGGTCAAGGCCGCCGTGGTGAGCGCGGATCCGACCGAGCGTGGTCGGCGCGAGATCCTCAACTACGGGCACACCCTCGGCCACGCCATCGAGCGCGCCGAGGGCTACCGCTGGCGGCACGGCGCGGCGGTCTCGGTGGGCATGGTGTACGCCGCCGCCGTGGCCCGCCGGCTGGGCCGGTTGGACGACGCCACTGCGGACCGGCACCGCGCGTTGCTGTCCGCGCTCGGCCTGCCCGTCAGCTATCGCGCCGGCGCCTTCGACGAGCTGCTGGCGGACATGCGGGTGGACAAGAAAGCCCGCGGCCATCGGCTGCGGCTGGTGCTGCTCGACGGCCTGGCCCGTCCGGTGACCGTCGCTGACCCGGACCCGGCCGTGCTGGCCGAGGCGTATTCGGAGGTTGCGTCATGACTACGATGAGTGCCGACGATCCCACGCCCGGTGGCGAGGGTGGCCTCGCGCTCCGTCCGGTGCTGGTGCTCAACGGGCCGAACCTGGGCCGGCTGGGACGGCGCGAACCGGAGATCTACGGCTCGACCAGCCACGCCGAGCTGGCCGCGCTGTGCGTTCACGGCGGCGCCGAGCTCGGGCTGGACGTCACCGTCCGGCAAAGCGACCACGAGGGGGAGCTGATCGGCTGGCTGCACGAGGCGGCCGACGGCGCGATCCCGGTGGTGCTCAACGCGGGCGCGCTCACCCACACCTCGGTGGCCATCGGTGACGCCTGCGCGATGCGCGCCGCGCCACTGATCGAGGTGCACCTGTCCAACGTGTTCGCCCGCGAGCCGTTCCGCCACCACAGCTTCGTCTCCCCGCACGCCAGCGGGGTGATCGTCGGCCTGGGCGCGGAGGGCTACGTGCTGGCGCTGAGCTGGATCGCCGCGCAGGACTGACCCGGGCCGGCCCGAGTCGCGCCGGCCCGAGCCGCGCCGGCCCGCCCGCCGCGCGCCGGCACGCGCCGCGCCCAGCGGTTTACTAAGCTGATCTGTCGGACAACCGCGCGACACAACTCGAGCAACACAACCTCTAAGGAGACGGACGCAGCCGTGGCGACCACGAACGATCTTAAGAACGGGCTGGTGCTCAACCTGGACGGGCAGCTGTGGACCGTGGTGTCATTCCAGCACGTCAAGCCGGGCAAGGGCGGCGCGTTCGTGCGCACCACGCTGAAGAACGTGCTGTCCGGCAAGGTGGTGGACCGCACCTTCAACGCCGGCACCAAGGTCGAGACGGCCAACGTCGACAAGCGCGCGATGACCTTCCTCTACCGGGAGGGCGCGGAGTTCGTCTTCATGGACGCCGACACCTACGACCAGGTGCATGTGCCGGCGGAGACCGTCGGCGACGGCGCGAACTACCTGCTGGACTCCATGGAGGTGGTGGTGGCGGTGCACGACGGCACCCCGCTGTACCTGGAGCTGCCCACTTCCGTGGAGCTGGTGATCACCCACACCGACCCCGGCGTGCAGGGCGACCGGGCCACCGGCGGCACCAAGCCGGCCACCCTGGAGACCGGCGCGGAGATCGCGGTGCCGCTGTTCGTCTCCACCGGGGAGAAGGTCAAGGTGGACACCCGCGACGGGCGCTACCTGGGCCGGGTGAACAGCTGAGGCCCGGGCGAGGGGACCGCGCCCGATGGCGCCCCAGGCCGCGCTCGGCGAGGCCGCGCGAGACCGCGAGACTGCGCGAGACAATGAGACCGCGCGAGGTCGCCCGTGACCGCTCGTAGCAAGGCTCGCAAGCGGGCCGTCGATGTGCTCTATGAGGCCCAGCTGCTCGGCCGCGACCCACTGGCCACCCTGGCCGATCGGCGCGAACTCGCCGTGGGCCCGATCAACGAATACACCGCCGAGCTGGTCGTCGGGGTCGCCGCCCGGCTAGCGCGGATCGACGCCATCATCGGCGAGCGCGCCCAGGGCTGGACCGTCGCCCGCATGCCCGACGTGGACCGCGCGGTGCTGCGCCTGGGAGTGTTCGAGTTGCTCTGGCGGGAGGACGTGCCCCCCGCCGTCGCCATCAACGAGGCGGTGGAACTGGCCAAGGCCCTGTCCACCGACGAGTCGCCGCGCTTCGTCAACGGCGTGCTCGCCCAAGTGTTGCGGGACCGGGCGGAGCTGCTACGCGCTGACGAGAATCAGTGACTGAGTCGCTACTCGCTGTCGAGGATCAGCGACTGGGCTGCTACTCGCTGTCGAGGATCAGCGACTGTGGCGCCAACACCTGCCAGCGGACCAGCAGGTCGCTCATGCCGTGCAGCGTCGTGTCATAGATGATCGACAGTGAGCGCAGGTCCTCGCCGCGCAGGGACAGCACCTGGTTGGAGTAGTCGTCGCGCTGGCGCTGAATCGCCGCCACGAACCGCTTGAGCGGCTCCACCTGCGCGTCCACCACGTGGCGCAGCCGGTCCAGGTTGATCACTATGTGGTGCAGCGGCGCCGCGCCGGCGGGCACCTGCACCGTCTCCGGGGGGAGCAACTCCCCGACCGGGACGTGGTAAAACTCGGCTAGCTCGGCGAAACGCCGCACCGACACTGCGCGGTCGCCGCGCTCGTAGGACCCCACCACGACGGCCTTCCACCGTCCACCCGACTTGCGCTCAACGGCGTGCAGTGAGAGGTGCTGCTGCTTGCGGATGTCCCGCAACCGGGCGCCAAGCGCCCGGGCGTAGGCATAGCTGCTCGCAGAGCCGGCTTCCGACTGGTCGTCGGACTCCGCCGATTCGTCAACGCGGTCTACATCAAGGTCTTCGGCCACAGTTGCTACTACCTCGCACTCGTTGGTAACAGACTGGATGAGAGTAACGATAGGTGATTTCCAGGTGAACGGCAGGCACCGATTCGGTGACCTAGCGGGGTTGCTAGAGTGGCCAAGGCAGACATCCTTTAAGAGCCCGTCCCGCGAGGCGGACAAGGAGGTCGATTCTTCTCATGACGCAGGCACCGGTACTCGGCGACGCGGACGTCGCTCGAATCATCGACCGGATCGCGCATCAGATCCTGGAAAAAACCGACGGCGCCACCGATGTGGTGCTGCTGGGCATCCCCACCCGCGGCGTGCCGTTGGCCGCGCGGCTGGCGGCCCGCATCCAGACCTTCGAGGGCGTGGCGGTCCCGGTCGGCTCACTGGACCCGACCTTGCACCGCGACGATCTGCGGCTGCGCGGGGTGCGCCCGCTCGGGCCGACGGTGGTGCCCGAGGGTGGGATCACCGGCAAGGTGGTGATCTTGGTGGATGACGTGTTCTATTCCGGGCGGACCGTCCGCGCGGCGCTGGACGCGATCCGCGACTTGGGCCGGCCGCGCGCCGTGCAGCTGGCCGCGCTGGTCGATCGCGGCCACCGCGAGCTGCCCATCCGCGCCGACTACGTCGGCAAGAACCTGCCCACCGCGCTGGCGCAGCGGGTGCGGGTGACGCTGGCTGAGACCGACGGCGCGGATGCCGTCTACCTGCTCGGCGATGCCGACGCGCCGGTCGTGGAGCACGACGCGCCGTTTGCCGAGCACGACGCGCCGGTGACGGAGCACGACGCGCCGCTTGCCGAGCACGAGGCGCCGCCGACGGAGCACGACGCGCCGGTGGTGGGGCAGTGATGCGCCACCTGCTCGCCGCCAGCGACCTGACCGCCGAGCAAGCGCTCGCGATCCTGGACACCGCCCGGGAGATGGAGGCGGTGCAGGCGCGCGAGGTGAAGAAGCTGCCCACGCTGCGCGGGCGGACGATCGTCAACCTGTTCTTCGAGGACTCCACCCGCACCCGCTCGTCGTTCGAGATCGCCGGCAAATGGCTGTCCGCGGACGTGGTCAACGTCAGCGGCAAGGGGTCGTCGGTGAGCAAGGGGGAGAGCCTGCGCGACACCGCGCTGACGGTGACCGCGATGGGGGTGGACGCCATCGTGGTGCGCCACCCGGCCTCCGGCGCGGCGCACCGGCTCGCCGGCTGGGTGGACTGCCATGTGATCAACGCTGGGGACGGCACCCACGAGCACCCGACGCAGGCGCTGCTGGACGCCTACACCCTGCGCGAGCGGCTCGGCTCGCTGGCGGGCCGGCACGTGGCGATCGTGGGGGACATCGCGCACTCGCGGGTGGCCCGCTCGGATGTGACGCTGCTGACCGCGCTGGGCGCCCGGGTGACCCTGGTCGGCCCGCCGACGCTGCTGCCGGCCGGGGTGGGGAGCTGGCCGTGCGCGACCAGCTGGGACTTCGACCGTGTGCTGCGCGGGGCGGTGGACGGCCCGGTGGACGCGGTGATGATGCTGCGCATCCAGCGTGAGCGGATGGGCGGGGGCTACTTCCCGACCGAGCGCGAGTACGCCGCCGAGTACGGGCTGAGCCCGGAGCGGCTGGCGCTGCTCGGTGAGACGGCCCCGGTGCTGCACCCGGGTCCGATGAACCGGGGCTTGGAGATCTCCTCGGCGGCCGCCGACAGCCCGCGCTCGGCGGTGCTGCGCCAGGTCCGCTCCGGGGTGGCGGTGCGCATGGCGGTGCTCTATCAAATCCTCGGCGGCGCGGGCGCGCCGGAGGCGGGCGTGGAGGCGGCGGGGCAGTGAGCGCGGTGCTGCTGCGCGGGGTTCGGCCGCTGGGCGGCGAACCGACCGATGTGCTGCTCGACGGCGGCGTGATCGCGGCGCTGGGCCGGCTGCGCGCCCCGGCCGGCGCGCGCGTGCTCGACGGCGACGGGCTGATCGCGCTGCCCGGGCTGGTGGACCTGCACGCCCATCTGCGCGAACCCGGCCGGGAGGACGCCGAGACGGTGGCCACCGGGTCGGCGGCGGCGGCGCTGGGCGGGTACACCGCGCTGTGCGCGATGGCCAACACCGCGCCGGTGGCCGACAACGCCGAGATCGTCGAGCAGGTGGCCCGCCTCGGGGCGCGCGCCGGGCTGGTCGAGGTGCGCCCGATTGGCGCGGTCACCAAAGCCCTGGCCGGCCAGGAGCTGGCCGAGATCGCCGGGATGGCGCGCTCGCGGGCGGCGGTGCGGATGTTCTCCGACGACGGGCGGTGCGTGTCCGACGCGCGGCTGATGCGCCGGGCGCTGGAGTACGTCAAGCCGTTCGACGCGGTGGTGGCCCAGCACGCGCAGGATCCCCGGCTCGCCGACGGCACGGCCTGCGCGCACGAGGGCGAACTGTCCGGCCGGCTGGGGCTGCCCGGCTGGCCGTCGGTGGCCGAGGAGTCGATCATCGCCCGGGACGTGATGCTGGCCGCGCACACCGGGTCCCGGCTGCACGTGTGCCACGTCTCCACTGGCGGCGGCGTCGAGGTGATCCGCTGGGCCAAGGCGCGCGGCGTCGCGGTGACCGCCGAGGCGACCCCGCACCACCTGGCGCTGACCACCGAGCTGATCGCCGGGTACGACCCGTTGTTCAAGGTCAACCCGCCGCTGCGGCCGGCCGAGGACACCGCCGCGCTGCGCGCCGGGCTCGCCGACGGGACCATCGACGCGGTGGCCACCGACCACGCCCCGCACGCCCCGCACGACAAGGACCACGCGTTCGCCGACGCGGCGCCGGGGATGCTCGGGCTGCAGACCGCGCTGGGGGTGATCGCGCGGGTGATGGTCGCCGACGGGCTGCTGGACTGGGCCGGCGTCGCGGACCGGATGAGCTTCCGCCCGGCGGTGATCGGGCGCCTGGCCGGCCAGGGCCGGCCGATCGCGGTCGGCGAGCCGGCGAACCTGACCCTGATCGACCCGGCCGGGTCGTGGGTGGTCGATCCGGACCGGCTGGCGTCCAAGGCGCGCAACACCCCGTACGCGGGCTGGACGCTGCCGGCGCCGGTGGTCGCCACGTTCTGGCGCGGCCGGGCCACGGTGCTCGACGGCGCGCTCGCGCCGGTGGCGGACGGCGACTGGGCGGCCGACGGCGCGGCTCCGGCGGACCGGGCGTGAGCCGCGCCGGCGCGGTCCCAACGAACCCCAAATGATCAATCTGCGCATGGTGGATGAGAGAGCGGTGCCGTGAAAGCGATCTTGGTGCTGGAGGATGGCCGGGCCTTCGAGGGCGAGGCGTATGGGGCGCGGGGCGAGACGTTCGGCGAGGCGGTCTTCGCCACCGGGATGACCGGCTACCAGGAGACGCTGACCGACCCGTCCTATCACCGGCAGATCGTGGCGCAGACCGCGCCGCACATCGGCAACACCGGGATGAACGACGAGGATCCCGAGTCGCGCCGGATCTGGGTCGCCGGCTACGTGGTGCGCGATCCCGCGCCCCGGCCGTCGTCGTGGCGCTCGCGGCGCTCGCTGGAGGACGACCTCGCGGCGCAGAACGTGGTGGGCATCGCCGGGATCGACACCCGGGCGCTGACCCGGCACCTGCGCGAGCGGGGCGCGATGCGCTGCGGCATCTCCACCATCTCCCCGCGCGAGGAACTGGTCGAGCGGGTGCTCGCCTCCCCGCCGATGGCCGGCGCGGACCTGTCCGCCGAAGTGACCACCTGCGAGCCATACCTCGTCCCGGCCGACGGCGAGCACCGGTTCACGGTGGCCGCGCTGGACTACGGCATCAAGGCGATGACCCCGCGCCGGATGGCCGAGCGCGGCATCGCCACGCACGTGCTGCCGTGCACCGCCGGGGTGGAGGAGATCCTGGCCACCGGCGCGGACGCGGTGTTCCTGTCCAACGGCCCGGGCGACCCGGCGACCGCCGACCGGGCGGTGGCGGTGGTGCGCGAGCTGCTGCGCCGGCGGGTGCCGATCTTCGGGATCTGCTTCGGCAACCAGGTGCTCGGCCGCGCGCTCGGCCTGGGCACCTACAAGCTGCGCTACGGCCACCGCGGCATCAACCAGCCAGTGCAGGACCTGGCCACCGGCAAGGTGGAGATCACCGCGCACAACCACGGCTTCGCCGTGAGCGCGCCGGAGGATCGCGCGGCGCGCAGCGAGATCGGGACGGTCGAGGTCAGCCACGTGTGCCTGAACGACGGGGTGGTGGAGGGGCTGCGGCTGCGCGACGACGGGGGCGCGGTGCGCGCGTTCAGCGTGCAGTACCACCCGGAGGCGGCGGGCGGGCCGCACGACGCCGCCTACTTGTTCGATCGGTTCAGCCAACTGTTGGGGGGCGCGCGCTGATGCCGCGACGGGACGACATCAAGCACATCCTGGTCATCGGCTCCGGCCCGATCGTCATCGGCCAGGCCTGCGAGTTCGACTACTCGGGCACCCAGGCGTGCCGGGTGCTGCGCGCGGAGGGGTTCCGGGTGAGCCTGGTGAACTCCAACCCGGCGACCATCATGACCGACCCGGAGTTCGCCGACGCGACCTACATCGAGCCGCTGACCCCGGAGTTCATCGAGCGGGTCATCGCGGCCGAGCGGCCGGACGCGCTGCTGCCCACTCTGGGCGGGCAGACCGCGCTGAACGCGGCGGTGGCGCTGCACGAGTCGGGGGCGCTGGCGCGGTACGGGGTGGAGCTGATCGGCGCGGACATCACCGCCATCTCCCGGGGCGAGGACCGTCAGCAGTTCAAGGACATCGTGCGCTCGGTGGGCGCGCGGGTGCCGGACTCGCGGGTGTGCCACAGCGTGGCCGAGGCGGCCGAGTTCGCCGCCACGGTGGGCGACAAGGTCGTCGTGCGGCCGTCGTTCACCATGGGCGGGCTGGGCTCGGGGCTGGCTTCCAACGCCGACGAGGTGGCCACCATGGTGGCCCGGGGCCTGGTCGCGAGCCCGATCCACGAGGTGCTGGTGGAGCAGAGCGTCGCCGGCTGGAAAGAGTTCGAGCTGGAGCTGATGCGCGACCGCAAC
>WQZC01000017.1 GCA_009780925.1 Actinomycetes bacterium
CCTGGCCGACACCGTGGACTACGGCCAGCTGGCGCAGCGGTTGGCTGCAGTGGTTGGCGGCGCTCCGGTGCGGCTGCTGGAGACGCTGGCGCAACGGTTGGCCGACGAATGCCTGGCGGACGAGCGAGTCGCTGCCGTCACGGTTCGCGCGCACAAGCCTGACGCGCCTATCCCGCTGCGCTTCGCTGACGTCGCGGTGGCAATTCGCCGCGCTCGCGTCGACGGTCCCATCGGCGAGGAGCGGGGGCAGCGATGAGTGTGGCGGTGCTGTCCATCGGTTCGAATCTCGGCGACCGGTTCGGCCATCTGCGGGCGGCGGCGCGCCTGATGCGCGACTGGGTGATCGCGGTCTCTCCCGTGTACGAGACGGCGCCGTGGGGTCCGGTCCGGCAGGGGCCGTACCTGAACGCGGTGCTCATCGCGGCGGACCCCGGGGCCGGTCCGCGCGATTGGCTGTCGCGGGCGCAGGCCGTCGAACAGGCCGAGCATCGGGTCCGCGAGCGACGATGGGGCCCGCGCACGCTGGACGTGGACTTGATCGACATCGATGGCGCGCGCCACAACGACCCGCAGTTGACGCTCCCGCACCCCCGGGCCGCGCAGCGAGCGTTCGTGCTCGTGCCGTGGCTGGCCGTTGATCCGCGCGCCACACTGCCCTCGGGGCCGGTGGCCGCGCTGGTTGACCAGTTGCCGCCGGCGCAGCTGCAGTCGGTCCAACTGCGAGCGGATTTGGTGTTGGTCTGATGCGACGCACCAACCTCGGCGATCTGGCGGTGCCGTTTCTCATCATCGGTGTGACCGCGTACACGCTGCTGCGCGTTTCCTACGAATCGCTGCCGCCACTGCAATACTTCGTGCCGGTCCCGATTGTCGCGCTGGCCGCCGCTGAGTTCGTCATCGCGCGCCGGGTGCGCGCCGCCGTGCGGCACGACCCGGAGGCGCGTCTGATGCTGGCGATAACCATCGCTCGTGCTGTCGCGCTCGGCAAGGCGTCCGCGCTGGTGGCGGCCGGGGTGGCGGGCGCCGCCGTGGCGCTGCTGGCCCGGGTGGCGCCGAGCGCCGCCAGCGCCCGCGCGGCCGGCAACGATCTGCGGGTGGGGATCTTCTTGCTCGCGGCGGCGGGTCTGCTGCTGGCGGCGGGACTGCTGCTTGAGCGTGCCGGCATGGATCCGGGGCGTGGCCAGAGCGCGGTGCAGGGCGACCAAAATGGCTGAGCCGGGCCAACGCTTTACACTCAGACCCATGTCCGATCGTGGCTTTCGCCCGGAGCCAAGCCCGATCTGGCGCGCGATCGGGGTGGCGGCGGCGATCGGGTTGGGCGCGGTGGCGTTGGTCATTGTGGTTGTCGCCAACAGCAAGCAACAGCAGACGATCGGCATCCTGATCGGCCTGTGGGCCGCGCTGCTCGGCTTTTTCGCCGGTCCCCGGCGCGGCAACCAGTACGCGGATGACCCCGACGCTGACGATGTGGGCGATCTCGAACCGAGCCCAGGGGCCATGCTGGCCACCGACCAGGGCGTCGTCCGAGAATTCCAGCGCAACCTCGAGCTGATGCTGCGCCAGGAGATCACCCGCGCCACCCAGGAGCAGTCCGGACAGCTGCGAGGCGAGATCGCCGGGCTGCGCAGCGAGCTGCTGGACAACATCAACGGCCAGCTCAAGCTCGAGCGGATCGAGACCACGCGGTTGATCGGCCCCGACCTGGAGGCGCTGCAAGGGGACATCCGCAGGCTGCTCGCCTCGCAGGACCTGCGCGACGAGCCGTTCAATGGGCCTCGTCCCGCGGCGTTGGAGGCCGGCCCGCAGCCAGCGGTCGACCAGCCCGCAGCGCCGCCGGTGTGGGCGGTGCCGTCGGCGCCGGGACCCGAGCCGGTTCCCGACCGTCCCCCCGAATGGGCAGCCGGCACTGTCCCGATTGCGCGGCCAGTGGCGGCGGAGTTCGGCGCGCCGAGCCCCAGGGAACGGTCGGGCGCGCATTCGGACGGCGGTTTGGGGGAGTCCGGCTGGTCTGGGGGCGGGGCGGTCGCGCCGGGGTATCAGGCGCCGCCGGTGGGCCGGTCGGATGACGGCTGGTCGGTTGGGGAGTGGTCGGCGGCGCGGACGTCGGATGACGGTTGGCCGGCGGTTGGCTCGTCGGGGGCCATATCGTATTCGAGCGCGGGTCGGGCGGGCGCGCACTCGGGTGGCCCGCGGTCGGGCGCGCATGCCGATGATGGTTGGGCGGAGCCTGTCTGGTCGGTTGACCGGGCCGTCTCGCCGGAGCGTCGCTCGTCCGACTGGGCCAGCGCGTCCCACTTCGACGACGGGTTCGGCGCGGGTGGATCCGCGCGCGCCGCGCCGGTCTCCCCGACCCCGGCGCGCCGGCCTGGCCAGACCCGGCACAGCGCGGACTGGGGCGCCTCGGACGGGGGCCGGCACGGCGTTCCGGTGCCGCTGGACGAGCCGTTGTCGCCGGCGGACCTGTTCTCCGAGCTGCCACGCCTAGACCAGTGGTCCGACCCGGAGGCGCCGGTCGTGGATGACTACCGAGACTGGCGCCGGACTTAGACTCGGGCTCCGCTGGAAGATCGTTCGAATAAGATGGCCTGATGCGCGACGGCCAGGGCGAGCGGAACCCAGCGTCCGAGTCGGCATCCCCGCAGCCGGAGGAGTCGATCGCTGACATTGCCGACGAGGTGACGGACGACCCGAAGGCGCCGGCCCGCGGCAACGATCTCGTCGAGGACCCGGCGGAGGACGCTGACGGCGGGGCGCGGGACGACCCGGACCAGGATGGACCCGAGCCCAAACCCGTCTCAGCGCGCGCCGCGCGCGCCGGCCGGGCGGACGACGGCGCAGGCCGTCGCGCGACGGGTGTCTCGCATGGCCGATCCAGCCGCCATCGCCGGGCGCCGGCCCAGTCCGGGTTCGTTCGCGGCGCCAAGATCGGCGCGCGCGTGTTGGTCGCGCTGCTGGCGGTGGTCGTGCTCACCGGCACCGGGTTCGTCTGGCACACCTTGCGCGTGGTGGTGGACAACGCCCCGCACGGCTCGGCTGTGCCCGTCCCCCCGGCCCCGACGGTGGCGGCGTCCGGGACGACGCCCCCGAAGCCGGTGAACGGCAAAGAGCAGACCATCCTCCTGCTCGGCAATGACAGCCGGGACGGGGCCACCCCCGCCGAACTCGCCGCGCTGGGCACAGGCGACGACGGCGGTTCCATGGCGACCGACACGATAATGGTCTTGCATGTTCCCGCCAATGGCAAGCGGGCGGCGCTCATCTCGTTCCCGCGCGACTCCTGGGTCAATATCCCGGGTTACGGCATGAGCAAGATTAATTCCGCCTATGCCGACGGGTACGTTGACGCGATGAACAAAGGCGGCACCGCGAAGGACGCGCGCAGCGCCGGGATCCTGCTGTTGATCCAGACCCTCGACGAGTTGACCGGGTTGCGCATCAACCACTACGCGATGGTCAATCTGCTCGGGTTCTACGAAATAAGCGAGGCGATCGGTCCGGTCCGGGTGTGCCTCAACCAGGCAATGGGCCCGTCGAAGGTGTACGGTGCCACGGGTGTCGGGCTGGACGCGGGGTGGGAGGGCGACCAGTACGCGTACAACTATTCCGGCATCAACCTGCGCGCGGGCTGGAACTCGATCGTCGGCAAGCAGGCGCTGGCGTTCGTGCGACAGCGGCACGGCCTGCCGAACGGCGACCTGGACCGGATCAAGCGGCAGCAGTACTTCTTGTCCGCTGTGCTCGACAAATTGACGTCAGCGGGCATGCTGCTCAACCCGATGAAGTTTTCCTCGGTGCTCAGCACGATCAGCAAGACATTATTCACGGATCCGGATCTGGACCTCATTAAGTTCGTGGCGCAAGTGCAAGACATAGCCACCGGCAACATCGCTTTCGGCACTATCCCAAATTCTTTTGGAACCAGCCCCGGCGGGCTTTCTATTGAGAACGTCGATCCCGATGAGGTTAGGGCGTACATCGAGAAGCTGACCGGCGAGTCGACTGATTCGAAGCTCGCCAAGGCCAAGGCGGCGCCACCCGCGCAGGTGTCGGTGATCGTGCTGAACGAGTCCGACAAAGATGGGGTCGCCACCGCGAACGCCGCAGCGTTACAGAAAATTGGTATGAACGCCACGGTCGGCGACGCGTATGAGCAAAGCGCGCAAACCATCATCAAGTACCCGGATGGCAGCCAAGGTCAGGCGAAGACCGTGGGCCGTTATGTGCCGGGGGCGCGACTCGTGTTGTCCAGCGAGGTGTCGACGGTGACCCTCATCCTCGGCGCCGACGGGCTGCAGGCCAGGTCGCTGCGAGCGAAGGCGACCAGCGCCCCCGTCTCGTCGTCAGCCGCCGGATCGGGTGCCTCAGGAACGGACGGCGCCGGGTCGGCGCCGGGCTCAGGCGCGGCGACCGGCTCGCCCAGCGTGACGTTCACCGGTGATGGCACGGTGGACCAGAATGCCAAGAGCTGCATAAACTAGCAAGAGCTGCGCAAATCAGCCGGAACCGCTTCCTGGCCCGCGCCGCCGAGGGCCCGACGTGCTGCCCCGGCATGGCGGTCCACAAGGGGCCACAAGGACGGAGGCGCGCGTCAGTGCGGGCCGGGTCCCGCTAGGCGCCGGTGTAGGACTGGAACGGCCAGCTGCCGTCCGCGCCAGTCGCCAGCGCGTGCTGTCGGATGGCTTGGGCGGTGTTGAACACCTCGCGGTCCACGTCGACGCCGGTCTGGTCCGCGAGCAGATAGATGCCGTAGGCGAGTTCGCCCAGCCGGGCGGCCCAACCGGGGGTGGGCCGGAACGGTCGTCGGCCCCGTTCCGTGGCGGCGGTGGCCGTGGCGGTGAGCGATCCGAGCTGGGTGGTCAGTTCTAGCAGCAACGCCGGGGCGGTGGCGTGCAGTCCGGCGGCGTCCGCGCTTTGCGCGACAACTGGTTGCAAGTCCGTCACGGCAGAAACATAGTCGATCGGGTCGCGGCGCGCGCGAGCCGGCCCACGTCGGGGAGGGGTGGGCGCGCCGACCGGCCCACGGCGGGGAGGGCTCCGCGCGCGAACCGCTGGCGCATTGGACAATGAAGCCAACACCGCCAGACGGTGGCCGACGGCCAGTCGGCGGCGCCGCACAGTCATCAGGAGGGGTCTCGCCCATGCCAGCACGGGGCAGCCGGCTGCGGGTTGGCATCGTCGGCGCGGGGCGCGTCGGTTCGGTGCTTGGCGCCGCGTTCGCCCGGGCGGGCCACGAGGTGATCGCGGTGAGCGCGGTGTCCCCGGAGTCGCTGCGCCGGGCGCGCCGATGGCTGCCGGACGTTCCCATCCGATCACCGGATGAGGTGGTGGCGGCGGCGAAGCTGGTGCTGCTGGCCGTTCCCGACGACGCGTTGGCCGGCTTGGTGGCCGCTCTGGCGGCCACCAACAGTTGGCGCGCGGGACAACTGGTCGCGCACACCTCCGGCGCGCACGGCGTCGCGGTGCTGAGCCCGGCGACGGCCCGTGGCGGGTCCGGGCTGGCGCTGCATCCAGTGATGACGTTCACCGGCCGGCCCGAGGACCTGGACCGGGTCGCTGGCGCGGCGTTCGGGGTCACCGCGTGGCCCGAGTCGCGCGCGGTCGCCGAGGCGCTGGTGCTGGAACTAGGCGGCGAGCCGATCTGGGTGCCCGAGACCGCTCGACCGCTGTATCACGCGGCCCTCGCGATGGGCGCCAACCACCTGGTGACTCTGGTGAACGACGCGCTGGACGTGCTTCGCGCGGCCGGTGTGGAACGGCCTGACCAGTTGCTCGCGCCGCTGCTGTCCGCCGCGTTGGACAACGCGCTGCGCCTGGGCGATGACGCGCTGACCGGTCCGGTGGCGCGCGGCGACGCGGCCACCGTCGCCCAGCATGTCGCCACGCTGAGCGGCGCGGCGCCGGAGGTCGTGGCCCCGTACGCGGCGCTGGCGCGGCGGACCGCGCAGCGGGCCGCCGCGCGTGGGCGATTGCCCGCCGACCGGGTCGAGCAGATCATGGGGGTGCTGGATGCGCGTGGCGCATAGCCGGGCTGAGCTGGCCGAGACGATCGCTCGCCTGCCCGGCGCGCTGGCGCTGGCGCCGACGATGGGGGCGCTGCACGACGGCCACCTGGCGTTGATCGCGGCCGCGCGGCGGTCCGCCGACTCGGTGTTGGTGACCGTGTTCGTCAACCCGCTGCAGTTCGGGCCCACCGAGGACTTGGCCGCCTATCCCAGGTCGCTGGACGCCGATCTCGCGGCCTGCGCGCGCGCCGGGGCGGACGCGGTGTGGGCGCCGGCCGTGGCCGATGTCTATCCCGACGGCGAGCCGACGGTCCGTGTCGATCCGGGGCCGCTCGGCAGCGAGCTGGAGGGGTCGTCGCGGCCCGGCCACTTCTCCGGCGCGCTCACCGTGGTGGCCCGGCTGTGCAATCTGATCCGTCCCGCGCTCGCCGTCTTCGGCGAGAAGGACTACCAGCAGCTGGTGCTGATCCGGCGCATGGCCGCGGATCTGGAGCTGGGCGTCGCGGTCGCCGGCGTGCCCACGGTGCGCGAGCCCGACGGGCTCGCGCTGTCGAGCCGAAACGTCTATCTGTCCGCCGACGACCGGGTCCGCGCGCGCTCGTTGGCGCGGGCGTTGCGCGCCGGGCGGGCCGCCGCGCCTGGCGGCGCGGCCGCGGTGCTGGCGGCGGCGGCGGCGGAACTGGCCGGGCTGGACGTCGACTACCTTGAACTGCGCGACCCGGAGCTGGGCCCGCCGCCGCGGCGCGGTCCGGCCCGCCTGCTGGTCGCCGCCCGCGTCGGCCGCGCCCGACTCATCGACAACACTGAGGTGACGCTCGCACCGTGAACCGCCTGCCCACACAACTGCCCGCTGCGGCGCCGAGCTGGACCGTCCACGCCGATGTGATCGTCGTCGGCTCAGGAATCGCGGGCCTGTCCACCGCGCTGCAACTGGCCCGGCACTCCCAGTTGCGGGTGCTGCTGGTCACCAAGGGCGGGATCGACGCCGGCTCGACCAGCTGGGCGCAGGGCGGGATCGCCGCCGCGCTGGCCGCCGGCGATTCTCCCGACGAGCACCTCGCCGACACCCTCACCGCCGGCGCCGGGCTGTGTGACGCCGACGCGGTGCGGCTGCTGGTGCGCGAGGGGCCGGCCGCGGTGCGCGACCTGCTGGCGCTGGGCGCCCGATTCGACCGAACCGGCGACGGGGGGCTGTCGCTGACCCGGGAAGGCGGCCACCGCCGCGATCGGATCGCGCACGCCGGCGGAGACGCGACTGGAGCGGAGATCGAGCGGGCGCTGGTCACCCGGGTGCTGGACGCCTCCGCGGTCGAGGTGGTCGAGAACGCGTTCGTGCTGGACGTGCTGCGCGACCGGAGCGGTGCCGCGGCCGGGGTGACGCTGCGCGTCCAGGGACGCGACGGGGTCGGCGCGGCGCGCGCCCGGGCCGTGGTGCTGGCCACCGGAGGAATCGGCCAGGTGTACTCGGTCACCACCAACCCGCCGGTGGCCACCGGGGATGGGGTGGCCGCGGCGCTGCGGGCCGGCGCGGTGGTCCGCGACTTGGAGTTCATCCAGTTCCATCCGACGGTGGCGTTCCTCGGCGCCGGCGTGAGCGGCCAGCAGCCGCTGGTGAGCGAGGCGGTGCGCGGCGAGGGCGCGTTCCTGGTCGATGACGACGGCACACGCTTCATGGTCGGGGTGCATGAGTTGGCCGACCTGGCGCCGCGCGACATCGTCGCCAAGGCCATCTTCGGCCGGATGCGCGCGCGCGGCGTCGATCACGTGTGGCTGGACGCCCGCGCCTTCGGCGCCTCGAAGTGGCGGACTCGCTTCCCCACCATCTATGCCACGCTGACCGCGCTGGGCATCGATCCGGCGCGCGAGCTCATCCCGGTGGCGCCGGCCAGCCACTACGCCAGCGGCGGCATCCGCGTCGATCTGGACGGCCGGTCGTCGGTGCCCGGGCTCTACACCTGCGGCGAGGCCTCCTGCACCGGGGTGCATGGGGCCAACCGGCTCGCCTCCAACTCGCTGCTGGACGGCCTGGTGTTCGGCCGACGGATCGCGGCCACTCTGCTCGCCGAGCTGGGCGGGCCGGAGGCCGCGCCGAAGCCGGAGCCGGCGCGGCGATCGTCGCCACCGCCCGTGCCGTCGTCGCGGGCCAACGCCGCCACGGCGGAGTCGATCCGAGACCAGATCGAGCGGGTGATGGCGCGGCACGCCGGCGTGGTGCGCGACCATGACGGGTTGGCGGCAGGCGCCGCGGCGCTGCGTGAGCTGGCCAGTGCCCTGCCCGCGTCGCCGGACCTGGCGGGTTGGGAGGCGGCCAACTTGCTGACCATCGCGACCGCGCTGGTCAGCGCGGCGAGCGCGCGGACCGAGACCCGGGGCGCGCATTGGCGCGATGACTTCCCGGACCGGCGAGAACAGTGGCTCGGCCATCTGGACACGGTGCTGGGGCCGGACGGCACGCTGACAACGGAGTTCATCAAGTGATCACCAAACCCCCGAGAGCAAGCATTGACGAGGCGGTCCGCCGCGCCCTGGCGGAGGATCTGGGCGCGGATGGCGACGTGACCACCAAGGCCACGATCCCGGCCGCGGCGCTGGGCAGCGCCGACCTGGTGCCGCGCGCCCCGGGCGTGCTCGCCGGCCTGGATTGCGCCATCGCGGTGTTCGACGCCGTCGGCCAGGGCCGGTGCCGCGTCGAGGTCGGCGCCGCGGACGGCGCCGCGGTGGCGGCCGGTGAGGTGCTGGCCACGGTCCATGGGCCGGTGCGTGACATCCTCACCGCCGAGCGCACCGCGCTGAACCTGCTGGGCCACCTGTCCGGCGTCGCGACCTTGACCCGGCGCTGGGTGGACGCGGTGGCCGGCACCGGCGCGGTGATCCGGGACACCCGCAAGACCTCGCCCGGCCTGCGCGCGCTGGAGAAGTACGCGGTGCGCTGTGGCGGCGGCGTGAACCACCGGATGTCGCTGTCGGACGCGGCGTTGGTCAAGGACAACCACGTGGCCGCCGCCGGCGGGGTGGTGGCCGCCTTCGAGGCGGTGCGCGCCCGCTACCCGGGGCTGCCGCTGGAGATCGAGGTGGACACCGTCGAGCAAGCTCGCGCGGTGATCGACGCCGGCGCGCAGCTGGTCTTGCTGGACAACATGAGCCTTGCTGACCTGCGCGCGGTGGTGGCGCTCGCGGCCGGGCGCTGCGCGCTGGAGGCGTCCGGGGGGCTCACCCTTGATCAGGCGCGCGCGGTGGCGAGCACCGGGGTGGACTTCCTCGCCGTCGGCGCGCTCACCCACTCCGCGCCGGTGCTGGACATCGGCCTGGACCTGCCGCCCGGCGTGGTTGGGCGTTGAGCCATGCTGCTGGCCATCGACATCGGTAACACCAACACCGTGCTCGGCGTGTTCGACGGCGACCGGCTGGACCGTTCCTGGCGGATCAAGACGGACGCGCGCAACACCGCCGACGAGCTGGCGCTCACCTTCCAGGGGTTGCTGGCCGGGCATGAGGTGACCGGGGTGGCGGCGTGCTCCACCGTGCCCGGCGCGCTGTTCGAGCTGCGCGCGATGCTCGCCGCCTACTACGCGGGTTTGCCCACCGTGGTGGTCGAGCCCGGGGTGCACACCGGGGTGAATCTGCTCTACGACAACCCGCGCGAGGTCGGCGCGGACCGCATCGTGAACACCCTCGCCGCGTATCACTTGGCGCGCGGTCCGGCGATCGTCGTCGATTTCGGCACCACCACGAACTTTGACGTCGTCAGCGCCCGCGGTGACTTCCTCGGCGGGGCACTGGCTCCGGGGATCGAGATCTCGTTGGACGCGCTGGCGGCTCGCGCCGCGCAGCTGCGAAAGGTTGAGCTGGTCGAGCCGCGCGCGCCGATCGGCAAGAACACGGTCGAGGCGCTGCAGTCCGGGATCCTTTACGGATTCGCCGGCCAAGTGGACGGGTTGGTCGCTCGGCTGCGCGCCGAGCTGGCCCCCGCCGACCCGGGTGGCGTCGCGGTGATCGCCACCGGCGGGTTGGCCCCGTTGATGATCGCGCACTGCGCCACGGTCACTCGGCACGAACCCGATCTGACCTTGCTCGGGTTGCGGCTCATCTTTCAGCGCAACCTCTAGCGCGAGCTCCAGCGGGGCCGCGCCGCGATCTTCCGCGCGCGGCGGCGGAGCCCACGCGCTGGGGCGATCCTGGGGGTTCGGCGAGAGTTCCGCGTGGCGCGCGGCGACCACCGGCGTGGACCGTCGGCGAGCCGGTAGCGTCCTGGCCATGCAGCTGCGAATATTCGTCGAGCCCCAGCAGGGCGCCTCCTACGACGATCTGCTCCGCGTCGCCAAGGCCGCCGAGGATCTCGGTTTCGACGGGTTCTTCCGCTCCGATCACTACTTGAAGATGGGTGAGGTGAGCGGTCTGCCCGGTCCTTCCGACGCTTGGATCACGTTGGCGGGAATCGCCCGCGAGACCAGTCGGATCCGGCTCGGCACGCTGGTGAGCTCGGCCACCTTCCGCCTGCCCGGGCCGCTGGCGATCGCGGTGGCGAACGTCGACGCGATGAGCGGCGGACGCGTCGAGCTGGGCCTGGGCGCCGGCTGGTTCGATGACGAGCACCGCGCCTACGGCATCCCGTTCCCGTCGGTCGCCGAGCGTTTCGACCGGCTTGAGGAGCAGCTGGCGATCATCGACGGGATGTGGCGCGCCCCAGTGGGGGAGCGCTTCGAATTCGCCGGCGCGCACTATCGCCTCGACGATTCGCCGGCGCTGCCCAAGCCGGTGCAGCGCCCGCGCCCGCCCATCATCATCGGCGGTCATGGCCGGCGGCGCACCCCGGCGCTGGCGGCGCGATTCGCCGACGAGTTCAATGTGGCGTTCAGCGGGATCGAGGACACGGCGCGAAGCTTCGGCTGGGTGCGCGCCGCGGCGGACCGCCCGTTGTGCTATTCGGCCGCGCAGGTGGTCTGTGTCGGTCGCGACGCGGCGCAATTCGAGCGCCGCGCGGAGGCGATCGGCCGGGAGCCGGACGAGTTGCGCGCCAACGGAGTCGCCGGCACGCCAGCGGAGGCGGTGGAGCGGATCGCGCGTTTCGCCGAACTGGGGGCGACCCGGGTCTATCTCCAGGTGCTGGACCTGAGCGATCTCGACCACCTGGAGCTCATCGCCGCCGAGGTGATGACGCAACTGTGAGCCGCCCCGCGCGTCGCGGTCGTGGAGCGGCGCGCAGGTCGTCGACACGTCGTTAGGCTGCATTGCGTGAACCCACACGATCAAACCGACCAGTTCGCCGCGGACCGCGCGCCGACGGACCAGCCTGAAATGGTCCAGACGTTGGCGGACGGAGTCCCTGCCGATGAGGCGCCTGAGGATCTGCCCCAACAATTGCGCATTAGACGGGCGAAATATGACCGATTGGTGGCCGACAAGGCCGTCTACCCGGCGCGGGTGGATCGCACCCGATCGCTCGCTGAGGTGCGCGCCGCCTATCCGGATCTGGGCGCGGACACCCGGACCGGCGATGTCGTGGGCGTCACCGGTCGGGTGATTTTCATCCGCAACGCTGGCAAGCTCTGCTTCGCGATGTTGCGGGAGGGCGGTGCCGAATTGCAGGTGATGCTCGCTCGTGATTCGGTGGGCGCGGAGGCGCTGGCCGCGTGGAAGGCCGATGTCGACCTCGGTGATCTGGTGTTCGCGCACGGCGAAGTTGTTTCCTCCCGCACTGGTGAGTTATCCGTGTCGGCCGATGCCTGGCAACTCACCGCGAAGGCGCTGCGCCCATTGCCGGTGGCGCACAAATCGCTGTCCGACGAGACGCGGGTGCGACAACGATACGTCGATCTGATCGTGCGCGCGCAAGCCGGGGACATGGTCCGGCTGCGCGCTGGGGTCACCCGGTCGTTGCGCGAGACGTTGCATCGTCTCGGCTATCTGGAAGTCGAGACCCCGATGTTGCAGATCGTGCATGGCGGGGCCGCGGCCCGACCGTTCCATACCCACCTGAACGCGTTCGACTTGGACATGTCGCTGCGCATCGCCACCGAGTTGTATCTAAAGCGGTGCGTCGTCGGTGGCATCGAGCGGGTGTACGAGATCGGGAAGGTGTTCCGCAACGAGGGCGTCGACTCCACCCATTCCCCGGAGTTCACGATGCTGGAGGCCTACGAGGCGTACGGCGACTACCACACCATGGTGGAGTTGGCGCGCGCCCTGGTGGTGGGCGCGGCTCGCGATGTGGGCGCGCTGACACCGCTCACGGCGGATGGGGTCGCGATCGATCTGGCTGGCCCCTGGCGTTCGATCACCCTGCACGAGGCGGTCTCCGAGGCGGTGGACGAAGAGGTCACGGCGGAAACCGATCCCGAGCGATTGCGCCGGCACGCCAAGCGCCTGGGTGTCGCGGTGCGTCCGGAGTGGTCCGCCGGGCACATCGCGGTCGAGTTGTTCGAAGAACTCGTCCAGGGCTCGCTTATCCAGCCGACCATAGTGCGCGACTACCCGGCCCAGGTCGCGCCACTGGCGCGCCCGCATCGCAATGACGAGCGCTTGGGCGAGGTGTGGGATCTCATTGTGGACGGGGTCGAGTTGGCGCACGCCGCGACCGAGCTCATCGACCCGCGCGAACAACGCCAGCGATTGGCGCGCCAGTCGCAAGCGGCGGCGGCTGGCGACCCCGAAGCCATGCGGATGGACGAGGACTTCCTGTGCGCCCTTGAATACGGCATGCCGCCCACCGGCGGAATCGGGATGGGTTTGGACCGGCTGTTGATGCTGCTCACTGGCAAGGGCATTCGCGAGACGATTCTGTTCCCCTTGCTGAAACCGCGGTGACGGTGCGCGCGGATTGGCCATAGTATATGCTTCGTGTGTCGCCTCAATTAGTGAAGGAGCTCTAGGCAATGGCAAAGAAGGTTCAGGTGACGCTGGTCGACGATATCGATCAGGGGTCGGCGGCTGAGACAGTGCAGTTCGGTCTCGATGGCACGTCCTACGAGATCGATCTGTCGAAGGCGAATGCGAAGAAGCTGCGCGACGCGCTGGCGACCTATATCGAGCACGCGCGGCGCGCGTCCGGTGGCCGCGGCGCTCGTCGGGGCGCGAGCCGCACCGGCCGGGCCCCCGCTCGCACCGACCGTGAGCAGGTCCAGGCGATCCGGGAATGGGCCCGCAAGAACGGCTACAAGGTCAGCGATCGCGGCCGAGTTCCGGCCACCGTGATGGAGGCGTACCACGCGGCGCACTGAGCCCGCGAGCGTGCCGGCACCGGCATAACGGCACGCGGCCCGGTGGACCGAGCCGGGCTGGAACAAGCGCATCAAGTGGGCGGGCCAGGGATCAGAATCCCTGGCCCGCCCACTTGTGTTGTGGTCGCGCGTCGCGGCGACGTCAGCCGAGGCGCTCCCCGGTCTCAGGGTGGAACGCGTGCTCCTCCTCCAGGCGCACCTGCACGGTGATGACGTCGCCGATGCGCGGTGGCACCCGCCCGTCGAAGCGGACGATGAACCGCTGGACGCCGGCCTCGTCGCTGGGCAGCGTGCCGTAGACGTAGGCGTCGGCGCCGAGCTCCTCGACCAGGTCCACCACCAGCTTGAGGCCCTCGCCGTCGGTCGAGGCGTGGAAGGACTCCGGCCGCACCCCGAGGGTGATCTTGGTGAGGCCGGCGGCTTGCGCGGCGGCGGTGACGGCCGGCTGCAGCGGCATGATGATGTTCCCGAGGCGAGCGCCGCCCGGGGTGAGCTCGGCGTCGCGAAGGTTCATCGCGGGCGAGCCGATGAAGCCGGCCACGAACACGTTCTCGGGCCGGTCGTAGAGATTGCGCGGTGTGTCGGCCTGCTGCAGCAAACCGTCCTTGAGCACCGCCACCCGGTGCCCCATGGTCATGGCCTCGACCTGGTCGTGCGTCACATAGATGGTCGTGGTGCCGAGCCGCGACTGCAGCGCGGCGATATTGGCGCGCGTCTCCACCCGCAGTTTCGCGTCCAGGTTGGACAGCGGCTCATCCATCAGGAAGACGGAGGGCTCGCGGACGATCGCCCGGCCCATCGCGACCCGCTGCCGCTGGCCGCCGGACAACGCCTTGGGCTTGCGGTCGAGGAATTGCTCCAGATCGAGCATCTTGGCGGCCTCGCGAACCTTGGCGGCGCGCTGCGCCTTGGGCACGCCTTTGAGTTTCAGCGCGAAACCCATGTTCTCGGCCACCGACATATGCGGGTACAGCGCGTAGTTCTGGAACACCATCGCGATGTCGCGGTCCTTCGGCGGTTTCTGCGAGACGTCCTGGCCGCCGATGCGGATCTCACCGGAGTAGACGTCCTCCAGCCCGGCGAGCATGCGCAACGCGGTGGACTTTCCGGAACCGGACGGTCCGACCAGCACCATGAACTCGCCGTCGGCGACATCCAGGTTCAAGTCCTTGACCGCGGGGATGGGGTTTCCTGGGTACACGCAGGTCGCATCGACGAACTGCACTTCGGCCATGGGGGCTCTCCCTCATCGGTGTGGTTGACCGCGCCGGGTGCGGGTGAACGGCCTGGTGTCCACCTCACGGTTTTCCGGTCGGCCGGTGTTGTCCCGCCCCACCGATATCAAGGCGGCACCAACCGACCGGCATAGCGGTCGGATACCAGCAATCTCACCCCTTCGCGGGCGAGGTGTCAACCGAGGAGAGCGAGGTTTGTCTGCCAAATCACTTTTCGCGCGCTCGCTGGTCTGGCGGGGGCTGGTGAGCCGGCGGTGGGTCGGCCACCGCGCGCTCGAGCGGCGCGGTCGGGACCCAATATCGCGCGATGCCCTCGCCCTCATCGGCGCGCTGACCGCCGTTGGCTTCGATCACTTTCATGGACGCGACGTTTGTGATGTCGCAGGTGAGCAGCGCTGGGGAGACGCCGAGCCGGTGCGCGATGGGCAATGCCGCGCGCAACATCTCGGTCGCGTGCCCGCGCCGGCGGGCGGTCGGGCGCACGTCGTAGCCAATGTGCCCGCCGGTGGCGAGCAGGTGCGGGGTCAAGCGGTGCCGGACCACGATCCGGGCCAGGTATTCCTCGCCGTCAATCCACCAATAGGTGGTGGCCGGCACGAACCCGGGCGGCCGGGGCGTCGTGTCGAGCGAGTCGGCCCGCAGCGCCGCGACGAACGCGGCGAACCCGTCCCGGGTCGTCCAGGTGGCGGCGAAACGGCGCATCTCATCGCCCAGCACCGAGTCGTCGCGCGGGCCACCGCGCCCCTCGGCGGCGAACTCCGCCATCGCGGCCAGAAATGAGTGGTGCACGGCAGCGGTGGGCGGGCTCAATTGCGGCATTGCGACAGTCAAGCATGGCCCGTCAGCGGCGTCGCGACCTGTGCTGGGATCAGCCCACTCGATCAATGGCGAGCTGTCCGGCGTTCATCTCGACGTTCACCGTGATCGCGTCCGTCGCGGTGGAACCGTCGAGGGTGATGTCGCCGGCGGCGCCGACCTCGATGTCGCGCTGGACGTTGTAGCCGGGGTGCCGCTGGGCGTTGATGGATCCGCCATCGACCTCGATCTGGCCGAGGTGGACGTCGCCGCGCACCACCACGGGCAGGCCCGCCGGCACCAGCACCCGCACCTGGCCGGCGATCTGGCGGATCGTCACCGTGGTTCCGGGAGTGGTCGGCGCGGCCAACCCGGTGAGGTCGAGGGTGGTGCGGCCGAACGCCTGGCGGTACTCGGCGCGCAGATCGGCGACGGTTCGCGGGACATACAGCTTGTCGCCCGAGCCGTCGGCGAGGCTGACCCGCGTGCCGCTGAACACGAACGCGCCGAGCACCGCGAGCGCCAGCAGCCAGGCCAGCCCCCATGAGGTGCGGCGCAACGCGATACCGACCGCGAGCCCGACGAGCAACACCGCCGCGGCCGCCCAGAAGTAGACCACGAAGCCGATGCCGGCCGTCACGTCACAGATCGCGAGCACGCCGATGGTGAGCAGCAGCGCCGCTGCGGTGGCGCGCCGGACCGGGGCCACCCGCCGCCGTCGCGCGTGCAGGTTGTTGTGTATCTCGCGGGCGCGCGCCGCCAGGTCCGCGAAGGCGGTCGATCCCGCGTCCGGCGGGACGGTCGCCGCAGTGGCGGTGGCCGCCGGGCCGGTCGGGCCGAAGCCGGTTGATCCCGCGTCGAATGTCGCGCCGGCGGGCGCTGACGCTCCAGGGGCCCGATCCGCACGATCAGCTTGGACGCGCTGGGTGGCGGCGCCCGGGCACATCGGCGGCGCGTCGCGGCGCGCGCCGTGGCGCTCCAGCGCCACCCCGATCAGCACCGCGACCGCCACGATCGGCAGGAACTGCCAGGGCGACCACCAGCTGAACAGGATCGCCCAGGCGATGAGGATGAGCAGGCCGACCACCAGCCACCCGGGCACTCGGTGGCGTCGCAGCTCAGCGAGGGTGCGGTCGATTGGGGCGCTGGCAGTGCCTTGCTCAGGGATCGCCACCCAAGCCGCCAGGTAGATCAGGATGCCGATCCCGAACAGACCGGAGACCGCGAACACCACCCGGAACAACACCGGGTCGACGGCGAAGTGCTCGCCGAGCCCACCGCACACCCCAGCCGCCACCCGGTCGGCGCGGCTGCGGCGCAGCGCGTGGCTGGCGGGCTGGCTCGGTGGGGGCGGCGGTGCGGCTGATTGGTCGGTCATGGTTGTCATGGGTTCAACGATGCGCGAACGGTTGCGGTTCGACCATCGGGCTCGTCCCTGATCCCACCCTGAACTCCAGCCAAACGCAAGTCGGGCGCGCTCAGGGGCATCGCCGATGCGCCGCCCCCGCGGCGGCGGGGATCATGGTTGCTGTGACCGCCCAGACCACCCCTTCCCCGTCCGCGGCGGGTGCGCCTCGGCTGCGACGCAGTGGGTCGGAGCGGGTCTTCGGCGGGGTCGCGGGCGGCATCGCCGAACATCTGGGGCTCTCCCCGGCGCTGGTGCGCGTCGCGTTCGTGCTGTTGGCCGCTGCCGCGGGGCTGGGGGTGACGCTGTACGCGGCGTTCTGGATCGTGCTGCCGGTCGCGCCCGACGCGCCGCCGGGCCGGGTGCCGGCTTGGCTCGGCTACCCGGTGGCCGCCATCGTCGGCGTCGGGTCGCTGGCCGCGGTCGCGCGAACCACTTCCCTGGGCCGTTGGCTGGTGCCGGCGACCCTTGGCGCGGTGGGCGCCGCGCTGATCTGGCGGCAGGCCGATGACGCGCAGCGGCAGCGCTGGGTGCAGTGGTCGCGAAGCCCGGGGGTGCTGGGCGGGCGGGGCCGCTTCGGGTCGGCCCGGTTGGCGATCGGCGTCGCCTTGGTGGCCGGCGGCGCGGCGGCGATCTTCTTCCAAGTCAACGTGCCGGCCGCCAGCGAGGGCGTGCTGGCCGGCGCGGTGACTTTGGTCGGCGTCGCGCTGATCACCGGGCCGTGGTGGCTGCGGCTGGTGGAGGAGCGCAACACCGAGCGCCGCGAGCGCATCCGCTCGCAGGCCCGGGCCGACCTGGCCGCCCATCTGCACGACTCGGTGCTGCAGACGCTGGCATTGATCCAACGCAACGCGGACTCGCCCCGGGAGGTGGCGCGCCTGGCGCGGGGCCAGGAGCGGGAGCTGCGCGAGCTGCTGTACGGGCCGCCGCAGGCCACCGGGCAGCTCTCCCAGGCGCTGCGCGCGACCGCTGGCGAGGTTGAGGACGCCTACGCGGTGAGCGTTGACGTGGTGGTGGTGGGGGACTCGGCGATAACGGAGAACCTGGTCGCGCTGGTCGCCGCGTGTCGGGAGGCGCTGGTGAACGCCGCCAAACACGCCGGCGTCACCACCGTGTCGCTGTATGCCGAGGTCGAGGACGATGTGGTGACCGGGTACGTCAAGGATCGCGGGGTGGGGTTCGACCTGGCCGAGATCGCGCCGGACCGCCAAGGGGTGCGTGGGTCGCTCCTCGGCCGGGTGGAACGGCACGGCGGCGAGGTGCAGGTGCGCACCGCCAAGGGCAGTGGCACGGAGATCGAGATAAGGATGCCGATCAGATGACACAAGCCAGCGGGGTCACCGGAAAGCCGACCGTCTACCTGGTTGACGATCATGAGATGTTCCGCGCGGGAGTGCGCGCCGAGCTCGGCGGCGTGGTCGCGATCGTCGGTGAAGCGGGCACCGTCGCGGACGCGATCACCGGAATCCGCGCCGCCCGCCCGGATGTCGTGCTGTTGGACGTGCACCTGCCCGACGGCGGCGGCCAGGCGGTGGTCACCGCGCTGGCGCAGGAGTTGCCCGCCACGAAGTTTCTGGCGCTGTCGGTGTCCGACGCCGCCGAGGACGTGATCGCGGTGATCCGGTCCGGGGCGCGAGGTTATGTCACCAAGACGATTTCGGCGGCCGAGCTGACCGCCGCGGTGCGCCGGGTGGCCGCCGGTGACGCCGTGTTCAGCCCCCGGCTGGCCGGGTTCGTGCTCGACGCGTTCCGCGACGCCCCGGTGCTGCCGTCGGTGGATCCGGAGCTGGATCAGCTCACCCCTCGGGAGCGGGAGGTGCTGCGCCTGCTCGCGCGGGGTTATGCCTACAAGGAGATCGCGTCCAAGCTGTTCATTTCGATCAAGACGGTGGAGACGCACGCCTCGAATGTGCTGCGCAAGTTGCAGCTGTCCAATCGCTACCAGCTGACCCGGTGGGCCGCCGAGCGCCGGATGCTCTGACCCGGTGCCCGCGGCGCCTGCAGTGCCCGCGTGGCGCCCGCGTGGTGCCCGCAGCGTCAGCGGATGCCACGGCAGACGCGCAACACGGCCTCGCCGACTCCCGGCCCGTCCGGGCCGAGCGCCGCGCGGTACCCGTCGAGCACGACCCGCTCGCGGCTCAGTTCCACGCGGGTGCCGCCCGCGCTGACCCGCGCCGTCTGGATGCGCTGGGACAGGCGCACCCGTTCGGCGACCAGGCGGGTGATCCCGATGTCCAGCGCGTTGATTTGCTCGCGCAGCACCGTGATCACATCCGCGGGGTCGGTCGGTGGGTTCCCCGCCAGCGCGATGCCGGCGACGGACCCGGCCGTGCGGCGGTCGGCGCGCTCGGCGGACCGAGTCTGGGTCGTTCGCTCGTCCTCGGCGTCCATCTCGATAGTTCCTTTCCGGTGCCGCCCCGGCCGCGGCCCCGGAACGCGCGAACGCCCCGGGCAGCGGGCCCGGGGCGTCGTTGGTGGTCTGGTGATCAGCCGTGAGCGACGGGCACCGAGCTGCGGTACCCGTAGAAAAACTCGAACGCCCTGCTGAACACGTCATCAAGCCTCGCACGTGAGCGCCCCGGCCAGCAAGGCGGGTCCCATATCTTGGGACGCCAGGGTCTGTCGGGCATCGCCGGCACGGCTGGCCCGGACCGACCCGTATGGTGATCGGCGAGATGGACGCGCAACGGCTGTTGGACGGGCTGAACCCGCAGCAACGGGCGGCCGTGCTGCACTCCGGCACGCCGCTGCTGATCGTGGCCGGCGCCGGCTCGGGCAAGACGCGGGTCCTCACCCACCGCATCGCGTATCTGCTCGCCGAGCGCGGCGCCACGCCCGGTGAGGTGTTGGCGATCACCTTCACCAACAAGGCGGCCGGGGAGATGCGCGAGCGGGTCGCGGCATTGGTCGGCGGGCCGGCCCGTTCGATGTGGGTGCTGACGTTCCACTCGATGTGTGTGCGGATCCTGCGCGCGCACGGCCGTGCGCTGGACCTGCGCCCATCGTTCTCGATCTACGACGCGGACGACTCGCGGCGGCTGATGACGATGGTCGGCCAGGAGCTGGACCTCGATCCGAAGCGGTACTCGGCGCGCGCGTTGGCGGCGCGGGTCAGCAATGCGAAAAACGAGCTGATCACCCCGAGCCAGTGGGCCGATCGGGCCACCAGCGCCTTCGACAAGATCGTCGCCGAGGCGTATCCCCGCTACCAGCAGCGGCTCGCTCAGGCGCACGCGCTGGATTTCGACGACCTGATCATGTCCGCGGTGCGCCTGCTGCAAGAACACCCCGAGGTGCGCGAGCACTACCGCCGACGATTCCACCACGTGCTGGTGGACGAGTACCAGGACACCAACCACGCGCAGTACGTGCTGGTGCGCGAACTGGTCGGCGACAGTGGAGAGCTCGCGGTGGTCGGGGACGCGGATCAATCGATCTACGCCTTCCGCGGCGCCACCATCCGCAACATCACCGAGTTCGAGCGGGACTTCCCGGCCGCGACCACGATCCTGCTGGAGCAGAACTACCGGTCCACGCAGACCATCCTCGCGGCGGCCAACGCGGTCATCGCCCGCAACCCGAACCGCAAGCCGAAGAACCTATGGGCCGACGCCGGCGCGGGTGAGCCGATCGCCGGCTACGTCGCGGAGAACGAGCACGATGAGGCGAACTGGGTCGGCGGGCAGATCGCGGGGCTCGACCCGGCCCAGTTCGGGCCGTCCGATGTCGCGGTGTTCTATCGCACGAACGCGCAGTCACGGGTCCTTGAGGAGGCGTTCATCCGGCTCGGGCTGCCGTACCGGGTGATCGGCGGGGTGCGCTTCTACGAG
>WQZC01000018.1 GCA_009780925.1 Actinomycetes bacterium
AGCCGATGAGTCTGGACGAGGTGTTCCGGCTTGTGTTGAAACCGGGTTTCCCGGGAATGGTCGACGACGATCTGCCTGCGGCTCAGTTGCTGATGCGCGGTTACCTTGACGAGACGGCTCGGCTGGATCTGCCCCGCTTGATCGATATGCGGCGGGACCCGGCGGTCATCGCTCGCTTGCTGTCCTCGGTGGCTCGCAACGTGGCCTGCGAGGTGTCATACACCACATTGGCCGCTGACGTGCGGGCGTTCGCTCCCGGTATCACCGCGGAGACGGTCAGCGTTTACGCCGATGCCCTTGAGCGGTTGTTTGTGATTGAGCGTCAGCCCGCATGGACGCCTGGGTTGCGTTCGCGGGCGCGACTGCGGGTCGCGGACAAGTGGCACTTGGCTGACCCCGCGCTGGCCGCCACCGCGTTGGCAGCCACCGCGACGTCGTTGGGGCGTGATCTGAACACGGCGGGGCTGTTGTTTGAGAGCGCCGTCATCCACGACCTGCGAGTGCTGGGAGCGCCGTTGGGAGCGCAGGTGCGGCACTTTCGTGATTCGAATGGCTACGAAATCGATGCCGTCGTCACGTTGCCCGACGGCCGATGGGCCGCCGTCGAAGTCAAGCTGTCCGGCCTGCAGGTGCCGGCGGGCGCGGCGTCTTTGACCAGAGCCGTGGACCAGATCGACGCGACCGTCGCCGGACCGCCCGCTTTCCGCCTCGTGGTCACCGGCACGGGGCGGACCTTCACCCTGGACGACGGCGCCATCACCTGCCCACTCGCGGCACTGCGGCCATAACGGGCCGGCACCAAGACAACATCGGCGCACCTGGGCGGGGCAACCGACCGGGGAACGGGATCCGGAGCGGGGTTGCCGGTCGGCGGGCGGGGTCACAGGCCGGCTTGGATGGCCTCGTAGATCTCGTCGGCGAGCGGCAGGGCCTCAGCCAGAACAGCCTCGCCGGCGCGGCGGTGCTCGGCGGCGAACGCCGGGTCCGTGATGCCGGCGAGGTTGATCGTGACGTTCAGCCACGCGCCCTGAATCGCGGCCTTGAGGCTGAGCGCCCCGACGCCCAAGTCGCTGGCCGCGTTGACGTTCGTGGTGCCCACCGCGCGCTTCGCCAGCCGGAGCGCGCCGAGCGCGGCGGACATCGTCGCCAGCGGGGTGCGGGTGGCGTCTTTGAGGGCGTCCTGCATGGCGGCGGCCCGGGCCGCTTTCTCCTCGTCGCTGTCCTTGGGCAGGGCGAGCGCCGCGCCGAAGCCGTTGAACGCCTCGGTGTCGCGCTCGATCAGCTCCAGCAGCTCCCGGCGGGCGCCCTCCGCGTCCGCCATGAGCCGCTCGGCCAGCTCCTGGTGCTCGGCGTAACGCTTCTTGCCGACGGTGACCGCCGCCACCATGCGCACCAGCGCCGCGCCCAGGGCTCCTTCCAGCGCCGCCGCCGAGCCGCCGCCCGGCGCGGGCTCGGCCGAGGCGAGGACCTCAGAAAACTCAGTGACGGTCATCTTGGTGAGGGTCATCGCGTCATCTCTCCTGGTCAGCCCAGCAGATGGTTTTCCAGCACCTGCCGGCCATAGTCGAAGCCTTCGATCTGCAAGTAGTATTCGGCCGCGTCGATGAGCGCCTTCGCCGGGGTCAGACCGACCACCTCAGTGCCGATGACCCGCACGCCGTACCGCCGCGCCTCGAATTTGATCGCCTCGACGACGCGGTACAGCGGCGTGCCCTCGAAGTTCACCATGTTCATGGAGACCTGCGCGATATCGCGGTCCTCCAGCAGCACACCCAAGGCTTTGCAGTGCTTGTACCCGCCGGAAGAGCCACGAATCGTCTTCGCGATCGCTTTCGCGATGGCCAGATCCGACGTGTCCAGGTTGACGTTGAAGGCCACCAGCGGCATTCGCGCGCCGATGGCGGTGACGCCGGCGGTGGGATGGACCTGGCGCGCTCCGTAGTCGGGTGCCCAATCATCTTGCAAAAGCTTTTCCGGCATCCCCTCGAATTGACCCTTGCGAACCGTGGCGAGGTTTTGCCGCTCCGGGCGGGTCGCGGAATCCTCGTAAAGGAAAGAGGGGATCGCCAGCTCGCGCCAGATTCGTTCCGCCACGGTCTTGGAGATGGCCACGCATTCGGCCACGGTGACGTCTTTGACCGGGATGAACGGGATGACATCGGTGGCGCCCATGCGCGGGTGGGCGCCGGTGTGCTTGGTCAGGTCGATCTTCTCGCTGGCCAGTTCGCACAGCCGAAACGCAGCTTCGGCGATGCCGTCCGGGTCGCCGACGAGGGTGAAGACGGAGCGGTTGTGGCTTTGGTCGGAGGAATAGTCCAGCAGGGTGACTCCGGCGACGCCCCGCGCTTGGGCCGCGAGCGCGTCGAGCACCTCCTGGTCGCGCCCCTCGCTGAAATTAGGGACACACTCCACAAGCTTCGTCATAACAGCACTAACTCCTCAGCGGGGCACCGAATTTGATCATGCGCACGGCCAGCCTACCGGCCGTGCTGTTCGGTAAAGAGGTTTGGGGGATGAGTGCGCGCGGAGGGATCAAGCCTGACCGCCCGGAGCGGGCGCTCATCCCCTGAACCACCCAACCCGGCCCACTCACCCAAGGCCGTTTTGCGCCAACCATGCCTTGGCCACGGCGTCAGCGTCCTGCTTGTCCACCACCACTTTCGCCACCAACGACGCCAGCGCAGCGGTGTCCAGCTTGGCGGAGACGGCGTCGCACGCGTCCGCCATCGGCTGGGTGAGCTTGCCGGCGCTGGCCAGCGGGACGACGTTCTGCGCGGCGAACATGCTCTTCGGGTCGGTGAGCGTGACGAAGTCGTTGGCGGCGATTGACGGGTCGGTGGCGAAGATGTCGGCCGCGTCGATGCTGCCGTTGCGCAACGCGGTCACCGTGATCGCGCCACCGGCCTGGGTCGGGGTGAACCGGCCGAACGTGACGCCGTAAACGCTCGCCAGCGCGGGGATGCCATCGGCGCGGGTCTGGAACTGCGCCGGGGCGCCCAGGGTGAGCTTGCCGGCCACCGGCGCGAGATCGGCGATCGAGGTGAGCTGGTACTTGTCGGCGGTGGCGCGGGTGACGGTGATCGTGTCGCTGTCCTGCGCCGGCGCGTACCGCAGCGCGACGAGGTTCTTCGCCGCCGCCAGCGGTTGCAGCGCGGCCCACACGTCGTCGGGGGTCTTGGCGGTGGTGGCCGGGTCGAGGAAGGCGAGGATCGAGCCGCTGTACTCGGGGATGAAGCCGATCGAGCCGTCGGCCATCGCCTGCATGTAGGTGGCGCGCTCGCCGATGTCCAGGTGCTTGCTCACCCGAACCCCCTTCGCCGCCATCGCGTCGGCGTAGATGTCGGCGAGCAGGATGTTCTCCGGGAAGTCGGCCGAGCCGACGGTGATCGCGCCGGGCGCCGCCGGGAGGGCGGTGGCCGTCGCCGGTGTGGACGTCGGCGCGGATGTCCCCGCGCCCGTCCCGGTCGGGGTCGGCGCGTTGGAGCTGCCGCTGGAGCCGCAGGCGCTCAGCGCCGCCACCGCCACCGCCGCCAGCGCGCCGACGAGACCGATCCGCGCTAGTGCCGCCGGGTTCCGCTTCATGGGCGTTTCTCCTTCTTGGTCGGGTGACTTGTCGGTCCGGATGGTTCGTCTGATGGGCGGATGTCGCTGGTCGGACGTCTGGTCGGTTGTGGGCTCGGTTGTGGGCTCGGTTGGGCGGGGCTCAGGGATCGGGTGGGGTGGGCGCGGGTCGGGTCGCGCGGCGCCCGCTCGTGCGGCTCGGGGTCGTGCGGCGCGGGGTCGCGCGGCGCGGGGTCGTGCGGCGCGGGGTCGCGCGGCGCGGGGTCGTGCGGCTCGGGGTCGTGCGGCTCGGGGTCGCGCCGCGCCGGGCAGGCCGCCCGGCGACCCCGGGGGAGACCACCAGGCGCTGTGCGGCGATGAGCGCGAGGTCGGCGGCCACGGCCAGCGCGGCTACCACGATGGCCGCCGAGACCATCGCCGGATAGCCGTGGCGCGGGTCGTTGATCACGTCCTTGCCGTCGATGATCAGCCGGCCGAGCCCGCCGAGGAATGGCACGTAGGCCGCCACCGTCGCGGTGGCGATCACCTGCAGCGTCGCGGAGCGGATCCCGGACATGATCAGCGGCAGCGCGTTGGGCAGCTCCACCCGGCGCACCACCTGCCCGCCGGTCATGCCCATGCCGGCCGCCGCGTCCCGCACCGCCGGCTCGATGTTCTGCACGCCGGCGTAGGTGTTGGTGAGCATCGGGGGGATGGCCAGCACGACCAGTGCGATCTCGATTGGGATGAAATAGGGCAAACCACCCCGTGGAACCAGTCCCGGGATCGCGGCGGCCGTCTGCATCTTCGGCGACAGCCAGACCACCAACAACACCACGGCCCCCAGCGTGGGCACCGCGCGCAGCCCATTGGCCAGCCCGACCACAAGCGCCACCCCGCGCCCGGTGTGGCCGATGGCGAGCCCCAGCGGCAGCGCGATCGCGCCCGCCACCACCACCGCGATCAGGGTGTAGAGCACATGCTCGCGAAGATGCGCCAGCAACCCGTTCGGACCGGTCCAGTTCGCCGGGTCGTTCAGCCAGACCCCCACCCGGCCGAAATCGAGTCCGCCACTGGCTACCCCCATGGTTCGGCTCCGCGCTCGTTCCGCTCCTCGGTCGCTGCGCGCCCTGCGATGCTCGCTCGCTGTCGCCTCACGGTGCGCATGGTTCGGCTCTGCGCTCGTTCCGCTCCTCGGTCGCTACGCGCCCACGGGGTCAGCGCCCGCACGCCGAGCAGGATCAGCGCGTCGAAGATCAACGCCAGCGCGATGACGAACACCAGCCCGAGGATGATCGGGGTCAGCGTGTCCAGTTGCGAGCCGCGCACGAACAGCGAGCCAAGCTGGTCCACGCCGATCAGCGAGGCGACCGAGACCAACGAGACGTTCGACACCGCCGCCACGCGCAGACCCGCGCCGATGACCGGCACCGCGATCGGCAATTGCACCGCGAACAGCCGCTGTCGGTCGGTGTAACCCATCGCCGAAGCGGCGGCGAGCGTCTGCGGGGAGACCGAGTTCAGCCCGTCGGCGACCACCCGCACCAGCAGCGCCACCGTGTACACGGTCAGCGCCACCGCGACGTTGATCGGGTCGAGGATGCCGGTGCCCAGCACCCCGGGCAGCACCACGAACAACACCAGCGACGGGATCGTGTACAGCACTCCGGCCGCCGACACCAGCGGCGCGTAGCTCCACCGGCGCCGGCTGGCCAGCCAACCGAGCGGCAGCGCCAGGGCCAACCCGGCCAGTAACGGCAGCCCGGCGAGCCAAACCGTGGTCCAGGTCCACGGCCACACCTCATGCTGGTGGTCGAGGAAGTAGCGCCAGACGCTCATCGCTTGGGTCCGGGCCGAGCGACGCTTGCGGAGCGAGTGGTGGGTTCGGCGACGCTTGCGGAGCGAGTGGTGGGTTCGGCGACGCTTGCGGAGCGAGTGGTGGGTTCGGCAACGCGCGCGAGCACCTGCGCGGCGGTGACTGTGCCGACGAACCGTCCGTCACGGTCGACGACGACGCCGCGCCCGCTGGGGGAGGACAGCGCCGCGTCGAGCGCTTCGCGCAGGGTGCCGCCCTCGGGGGCCAGGGTGCCGCCCAGGTTGAGCAGCTCGGCGGTCACCGGCCCGGCCAGCGCCGCGTCGGCGACGCCGCCCACGGCGAGCCAGCCCTGCGGCGCCCCGCTGGGGTCCACCACCAGCACCCAACCGTCGTCGGCCCGGTCGCGGGCGGTGCGCAGCTGGCAGCCCAGCGGGACCACCGGCTCGGGATGCGCCGCGAGTGAACCCGCCGAGGCGAACCCGAGCGCCCGGTAGCCGCGGTCGCGGCCGACGAAGCCGGCGACGAACGGGTCGGCCGGGTGGGCCAGCAACTCGGCGGGCGCGGCCAGTTGCGCCAGCCGCCCGCCGGCGCGCAGCACCGCGACCCGGTCGCCCAGCTTGATCGCCTCGTCGATGTCGTGGGTCACGAACAGGATCGTCTTGCCCAGCTCGCCTTGCACGCGCAGGAACTCGTCTTGCAGTTGCGCCCGCACCACCGGGTCGACGGCGCTGAACGGCTCGTCCATCAGCATGATCGGCGGGTCGGCGGCCAGCGCCCGGGCCACCCCAACGCGCTGTTGTTGCCCGCCGGACAGTTGCGCTGGATAACGCCCCGCGAGGTCGCTGGCCAGCCCCACCTGCTCCATCAGCTCCAGTGCGCGGCGCCGGGCGGCCCGCTTGTTCTGCCCGAGCAGCAGCGGGACGGTGGCGATGTTGTCCGCGATGGTGCGGTGCGGGAACAGCCCGGCCTGTTGGATGACGTACCCCATGCCGCGGCGCAGCTGGGTGGGCGGGGAGAGCGCGGTGTCCCGGTCGTCCAGCCAGATCCGCCCGGATGTCGGCTCGATCATCCGGTTGACCATGCGCAGGCTGGTGGTCTTGCCGCAGCCCGATGGGCCGACGAGGACGGTGATCTGCCCGGTGGGCGCGTCCAGGCTCAGGTCGGCGACGGCGACCGTCCCGTCTGGGTACCGCTTGGTCACCGACTCGAATCGGATCACGCGCGCCGCCTCTCGTCCCAGGAGTCGCCGAACAACCGCCGCGCCGGGTCGCGGGCGTCGTGTTTTGGGGTCCAAGCTTGGTGGTGCAGTGCCCGGGTGCCGCGCCCGCGCCGGAACGGGTCCCCAGTGGCTGCCATGTTACTGGACACATCGGTCACCTAGGGATTTCTTGCGGCTGCGCAGCGACAGCGATCGGCGATGGCGCCCAGCGCGGACGAGCGGCGCTGGGGGGCGGCGCGTCCCCGATCCGGTGGCTGCGGTGGCGAGGATAATGAGGACGCAAAACTAATTACGTCATCGGGAGACATTGATGCCTATCGCTACCCCTGAGATCTACGCCGAGATGCTGGACCGCGCGCAGCGCGGCGGCTTCGCCTACCCGGCGATCAACGTGACGTCCTCAGAGACGATCAACGCCGCGCTGCGCGGCTTCGCTGACGCCGGCAGCGACGGCATCATTCAGGTCTCGACCGGCGGCGCCGAGTTCGCCTCCGGCACGCATGTGAAGGAAATGGTCACCGGCGCGGTGGCGTTGGCCGAGTTCGCCCATGTGGTCGCCGCGAAGTACCCGATCCACGTCGCGCTGCACACCGACCACTGCCAGAAGGAGAAGCTGGACAAGTACGTCCGGCCGTTGATCGCGATCTCCCAGGAGCGCGTGGACCGGGGCCAGCCGCCGCTGTTCCAGTCGCACATGTGGGACGGCTCGGCGGTCCCGCTGGAGGAGAACCTGGCGATCGCCGATGAGCTGCTGGCCAAGGCTGCCGCCGCGAAGATCATCCTCGAGCTGGAGATCGGTGTCGTCGGCGGTGAGGAGGACGGCGTCGTCGGGGAGATCAACGAGAAGCTGTACACCACGCCGGCGGACGCGCTGCGCACCGCCGAGGTGTTGGGCACCGGCGAGAAGGGCCGCTACCTGCTGGCCGCGACTTTCGGCAACGTGCACGGCGTGTACAAGCCGGGCAACGTCAAGCTGCGCCCGAGCGTGCTCAAGGACATCCAGGACGCGGTGGGCGCGAAGATCGGCAAGGCGCACCCGTTCGAGCTGGTGTTCCACGGCGGGTCCGGCTCGGAGCTGCACGAGATCCGCGAGGCCGTTTCCTACGGCGTGGTGAAGATGAACGTGGACACCGACACCCAGTACGCGTTCACCCGCCCGATCGCCGGGCACATGTTCGCCAACTACGACGGCGTGCTCAAGATCGACGGCGAGGTCGGCAACAAGAAGACCTACGACCCGCGCTCGTACCTCAAGGCCGGCGAGAACGGCATGGCCGCCCGGGTGGTCGAGGCTTGCGAGTCGCTGCTCTCGGCGGGCACCGCGCCGACCGCGTAGTACCACCGACCGCGCAGTACCACCGACCGGGTGGCACCGCCGCCCGGTCGCGACCGAGCCGGCCGCGCAGCGCGGCTGACCGTGTGGCACGTCTTGATCGAGTCGCGTTTCCGCCAAGGAACTTGGCGGAAACGCGACTCGATCATCGTTGTGGCCGTGTGTGGCAGTCCCGCCGACGGTTCGTGGGACGTCGATGCGCCGTGAGCCCGCGTTGCGGCGGTCGCGTTTCGGCGGTCGCGGTTCGATCAGCTCTCCCGGCCAGACAGGTAGATCTCGGTGCCCGGCGCGGGCAGCATCCGTGACTCGTGCAGCGCGGCGAGCGCCGAGGCGACGGCCCCAATCAGCGATCGATTCTGTGGAAACGTCCGGTGATGGAGGCAGATCAGACCGTGATGCGTTCTGCCCTCGTTTCGCCAACGCGCGGCGATGCCGATGAAGTCCGAAATGTTTGCGGTCACCAAGATGCGTTGCTGGTTGGCCGCGCAGCCGAGTAGCTCCTCATCGGGCGTGGCGATCAGGAGCGGATCGGCGACGACTGCCGTCGCGTCAATGCCCCGGGCACGCAGCTGCTCGGCGATGGCGCCACCGAGCATCTCGTCGAGCAGGAGCTTTGGCCTGGCCCGCTCGGTCATTTCGGGCCTCGCGGCCGCTGCTCGCCCACCTTTGGCGGGTCAGCCAGCTCGACTGCGCGTTTCATCGCGCAGGCAGCAAGCGTTGTTGGCGCTGCCAGGCGGCGAACGCCTCATCCTCGAACTTGTTGGCCTGGATGATCCACGTGTCGATTTCGTCGGGGTACGCCGACCAGTAGCGCACCGCGACCTCGATCAGACGGGCCGGGACGCCGGTGTTGGCCGCAACCAGGCGGACGACGCTGGCGGAATCCAGTTCTGGCTCAGCCTCGCGGGTGGCCCGCACCGCGCGGATCACGTCTTGGACGTCTGGCCCGCCCACCAGCCGCGCTCGTCGGCCGGTCTGTCCGTCGCAGAAATACACGCCCGGATGTTCGTCCATGCGCAGCGCCTCGTCCACCAGGCGATTGGTGACCGACGAGGCCGACGATCCCGGATGCCGAGCGACATACGACGACAAGCGCGCGCTCACCCGCGCGTCGAAGCGAACAGATCGCGGCGCAGTACTACCCATGGCTACATTGTAGTCAGGACTTGCCAAGCCGTTCTGTGCTCGCCGGGTCCCGCTCGCCGCTCGCCGCCCGCCGCCGCCCGTTCATGATCTCGGGAAAAGCGCAACAAAGTTGCGCGAATCCCGAGATCACTAAGCGCAGGGCCGCCGCGAACCGAAAGCCCGGCTACGCCGGCACAGCGGGGAGCGCGGCGACGGTGGCCCGCAGTTGCGCCTCGTCCAGGCTGTGGTCGCCCATCGCCCCGGACAGGTAGGCGTCGTAGGACGACAGATCGAGGTGGCCGTGCCCGGACAGCCCCACCAGGATCACCTTCTGCTCGCCGGATTCTTTGCAGCGCAGCGCTTCCTCGATCGCGACCGCCAGCGCGTGGGTCGGCTCCGGCGCCGGCAAGATGCCCTCGGTGCGGGCGAAGCGCACCCCGGCGGCGAAGCAGGCGCGCTGTCCGATGGCGCGAGCCTCCATCAGGCCCAACTCGTGGATGTGGCTGAGCAGCGGGCTCATGCCGTGGTAGCGCAACCCGCCGGCGTGGATCGGATCCGGGATGAAGTCGTGCCCCAGGGTGCGCATCTTCACCAACGGGGTCATGCCCGCGGTGTCGCCGTAGTCGTAGGCGTACACCCCGCGCGTCAGCGACGGGCAGGACGTCGGCTCGACGGCGAGCAGCGTCGGCGACTGGCGCCCGGCGAGCTTCTCTCGCAGGAACGGCAGGATCAGCCCGCCCAGGTTCGAGCCGCCACCGGCGCAACCGACGATCAGGTCCGGCGTCTCGCCGACCTTCGCCAGCTGCGCCAGCGCCTCCTCGCCGATGACGGTCTGGTGCAGCAGCACGTGGTTGAGAACGCTGCCCAGCGCGTAGTTGGTGTCCGCGCTGGCCGCGGCCACCTCGACCGCCTCGCTGATGGCGATGCCCAGCGAGCCAGTCGAGTCCGGGTGCGTGGCCAGGATCGCCCGTCCGGCGGCGGTGAGCGTCGACGGCGAGGGATGGATCGTCCCGCCGAAGGCCTCGATCATCATCCGTCGGTACGGCTTCTGGTCGTAGGAGGCCCGGACCTGCCACACCTCGCAGCCCATGTCGTACTGCGCGCAGGCGAACGCCAGCGCGGTGCCCCACTGCCCGGCGCCGGTCTCGGTGGTGAGCCGGCGGATGCCCGCCTTGGCGTTGTAGAACGCCTGCGGCACGGCGGTGTTCGGCTTGTGCGAGCCGGCCGGCGAGCCGCCCTCGTACTTGTAGTAGATCCGGGCCGGGGTGTCGAGCGAGCGTTCCAGCCGGTACGCGCGGATCAGCGGGGACGGCCGCCACAGCCGGTACACGTCCAGCACCTCGCCGGGGATGTCCACGTAGCGCGCCGCGGTGACCTCCTGCTCGATCAACGCGGGCGGGAACAACGCGGCAAGATCATCCGGCCCGAGCGGCGCCCGGGTCACCGGGTGCAGCGGGGGCGGGGGCGGGGCGGGCAGATCCGGGACGATGTTGTACCACTGCGTGGGCAGCTCGCTCTCGTCCAGCAGGATCTTGGTCGGTGTGATGACGGTCATGAAGTTCCCATCTTGGTTGTGGCCGATGGTCGGGCGGGGTGCCCTGGCGTTTATTGTCCGGTACCGGGCCGGGTAGCCTGCTCACGGCCACAGCTGGGGCTTGGAGCCACAAGATGGAACCACAAGGAGGCGATGGGGCATGCCGGCGATCGTTGTGGTGGGCGCCCAGTGGGGCGATGAGGGCAAAGGCAAGGCCACCGACCTGCTCGGCGGCCGCGTCGACGCGGTGGTGAAGTTCAACGGCGGCAACAACGCCGGGCACACCGTGGTGATCGGCGCCGAGAAGTACGCGCTCAGCCTGCTGCCGTCCGGGATCCTCACCCCCGGTTGCACACCCATCATTGGAAATGGCGTGGTCGTCGACCTAGGGGTGCTGTTCGGCGAGATCGACGCGCTCACCGCGCGCGGCGTGGACGCCTCCAAGCTGGTGGTGTCCGCGAACGCGCACATCATCGCCTCCTACAACCGGGCCTTGGACAAGGTCACCGAGCGGTTCCTCGGCAGCCGGCGCATCGGCACCACCGGGCGGGGCATCGGCCCGGCCTACGCGGACAAGATGAGCCGCACCGGAATCCGCGTCCAAGACCTGTTCGACGAGGACTTGCTGCGCGCCAAGGTCACCGGAGCGTTGGCGTTCAAGAACCAGGTGCTGGCCAAGGTCTACAACCGCAACGCCGCCGACGCCGACGCCGTGGTGGACGAACTGCTCGGCTACCGCGACCGGCTGCGCCCGATGGTCGCCGACACCTCGCTGCTGCTCAACCGGATGCTCGACGAGGGCAAGACGGTGGTGCTGGAAGCCGGGCAGGCCACCCTGCTCGACGTCGACCACGGCACCTACCCGTTCGTCACCTCCTCCAACGCGACCGCCGGCGGCGCCTGCACCGGCAGCGGCATCCCGCCCACCCGGATCAACGGGGTGGTCGGGGTGATCAAGGCGTACACCACCCGGGTCGGCGAGGGGCCGTTCCCGACCGAACTGCTCGACGCCCAGGGCGACGCGCTGCGCGCGGCCGGCGCGGAGTTCGGCACGGTGACCGGCCGGCCGCGTCGCTGCGGCTGGTTCGACGCGGTGATCGCCCGCTACGCGGCCCGCGTCAACGGCGTCACCGGTTTCGTGCTCACCAAACTGGACGTGCTGTCCGGGCTGGCGGAGATCCCGGTGTGCGTGGCCTACGACGTGGACGGGGTGCGCCACGACGAGATGCCGATGACGCAAGCGGAGTTCACCCGGGCCAAACCGATCTACCAGCTGTTCCCTGGCTGGGGCGAGGACATCTCCGGGGCGCGCTCGCTCGCCGAGTTGCCGCGCAACGCGCGCGACTACCTCGACGCGCTGGCGGAGATGGCGACCGCGCCGATCGCCGCGATCGGCGTCGGCCCCGGTCGGGACGCGACGGTGCCGGTGCGCGACCTGCTCACCGGCCGCTGACGCGGCGGCCGTTGGCTCGGCGGCCGTTGGTTCGGCGGTTGGTGGCCCGCCGGTTGTTGGTTCGGCGGCCGTCGGCTCCCCGGTTCGCGGAACTCGTCGGTTGGTCGCCGCCGCGCTCGCGCGCCGATAGACTGCAAGCGGTCCGGCGCCGCGTTCGGACCGTCACCCCAACTGACCCATGAGGACTGATCGCGTGCCCGCCCGCCCGATTCGCGCACTGTTGTTGGAGAGCGTCCACCCCGACGCGGCGGAGCTGCTGACCTCGGCCGGGATGAGCGTGGAGTCGGTGGACCGGGCGCTGGACGAGGACGAGCTGATCGACCGGCTGGACGGGGTGACGGTGCTCGGCATCCGCTCCAAGACGCAGGTCAGCGCCCGCGTGCTGGCCGCCGCGAGCGACCTCGCCGCCGTCGGCGCGTTCTGCATCGGCACCAACCAGATCGATCTGCGCGCGGCGTCCGAGCGCGGCGTCGCGGTGTTCAACGCGCCGTTCTCCAACACCCGCAGCGTGGTGGAACTGGCGATCTCGGAGATCATCGCCCTCACCCGGCGGCTCACCGTCAAGAACTCCCTGATGCACAAGGGGGTCTGGGACAAGTCGGCGGACGGGGCGCACGAGATCCGGGGCCGCACCCTGGGCATCATCGGCTACGGCAACATCGGCAGCCAGCTGTCGGTGCTGGCCGAGAACCTCGGCATGCACGTGGTCTTCTACGACATCGTCGACAAGCTGGCGCTGGGCAACGCGCGGCGCGCGCAGACGATGCGCGAAGTGCTGGAGGCCGCCGACATCGTGACCGTGCACGTGGACGGCCGCGACGCCAACGCCAACCTGTTCGGCGCCGAGGAGTTCGACGCCATGCGCCCCGGCAGCGTGTTCCTGAACCTGTCCCGGGGGTTCGTGGTGGACGGGGCGGCGCTGGCCGCGCGCATCACGTCCCGGCGCCTGGCCGGGGCGGCGCTGGACGTGTTCGAGGAGGAGCCGGCCGGGCGCGGCGACGAGTTCGTCTCCGCGCTGCGCGGCATGGACAACGTCATCCTCACCCCGCACGTCGGCGGGTCCACCCTGGAGGCGCAGCAGGACATCGGCCAGTTCGTCGCCGGCAAGTTCCGCGACTACCTCACCGAGGGCGCCACCTCGATGAGCGTCAACCTGCCCGGCATCACGCTGCCGGTGACCGCCAGCCCGCAGCGGCTGCTGCTCATCCACCGCAACGTGCCCGGCGCGCTGGCCACCATCAACCGCATCCTCGCCGAACAGGGGGTGAACATCGAGGCGCAGCTGTTGGGCACCCGGGGGACGATCGGGTACGTCGTCACCGATGTCGCCCCGGCCTGTTCCGAGCGGACCCTCGACCAGTTCCGGGGGCTGCCGGAAACCATTCGGCTGCGCACCCTGTCCTGAGCCGCCGCACCCGCGACGCCGCGTGCCGTCGCCCACCGTTACCAGTCGGTAATATCGATGACAAGCGATCACCACTCATCGGTAACTTCCCAAAAGGGGCGTCGGCTGTGGGCCACTACAAGAGCAATGTCCGCGACATTGAGTTCAACCTGTTCGAGGTGCTGGGCACCGACCGGCTGCTCGGCACGGGGGTGTTCGCCGACCTTGATGTCGACACCGCCAAAGGCATGCTCGCCGAGATAGCGCGCCTGGCCGAGGGACCGATCGCGGACTCCTACGCCGACGGCGACCGCAACCCGCCGGTGTTCGACCCGGCGACCAGCTCGGTCACCATTCCCGAGCCGCTGCGCAAGTCGTTCCGCGCGCTGCGCGACGCCGAGTGGTGGCGGATGGAGACCCCGCCCGAGATCGGCGGCATGACCGTTCCCCGGGCGCTGGTCTGGGCCGCCGCCGAGCACGTGCTGGGCGCCAACGCCGCGCTGCACATGTACAACGCGGGCCCGTCGTTCGGCGGCATCGTCTACGCCAACGGCAACCCGGCGCAACGAAAGCTCGCCGAGCTGATGGTGGAGCGGGGCTGGGGCGCGACGATGGTGCTCACCGAGCCGGACGCCGGCTCAGACGTCGGCGCCGGGCGCGCCAAGGCCGTCGCGCAGCCGGACGGGAGCTGGCACATCGAGGGCGTCAAGCGGTTCATCACCGGCGGCGAGCACGACCTGGCGGAGAACATCATCCATTTGGTGCTGGCCCGACCCGAGGGCGCGGCGCCCGGCACCAAGGGCCTGTCGCTCTTCCTGGTACCCAAGTTTCTCTTCGACCCGCAAACCGGCGAGTTGGGCGCGCGCAACGGCGTCTACGTCACCAACGTCGAGCACAAGATGGGCCTGAAGGCCTCCACCACCTGCGAGTTGCGCTTCGGCGAGGGCGAGCCGGCGGTCGGCTGGCTGCTCGGCGACGTGCACCGCGGCATCGCGCAGATGTTCCAGGTGATCGAGAACGCGCGGATGATGGTCGGCGTCAAGGCCATGTCGCTGCTGTCCACCGGCTACTTGAACGCGTTGGAGTATGCCAAGGCGCGCGTGCAGGGCGCGGACCTGGCCCGCGGCTCGGACAAGGCCGCCCCCCGGGTGACGATCATCAACCATCCCGACGTGCGGCGCTCGCTGATGCTCAACAAGGCCTACGCCGAGGGGTTGCGCGCGCTGGCGCTGTACACCGCCAGCTGGCAGGACAAGGTGCTGGTCGGCGAGGGCGATGTGGCGCTGGCGGCGGCGATCAACGACCTGTTGCTGCCCATCGTCAAGGGCTTCGGCTCGGAGCGCTCCTACGACCAGCTCGCGCAGGCGCTGCAGACCTTCGGCGGCTCCGGCTATCTGCAGGACTACCCGCTGGAGCAGTACATCCGCGACGCCAAGATCGACACGCTGTACGAGGGGACCACCGCGATCCAGGGGCAGGACTTCTTCTTCCGCAAGATCGCGCGCAACCAGGGCGCCGCGCTGATGGCCGTGGCCGCCGAGATCGTCGCGTTCGCCGAATCCATCGCCGGTGAGGAGCGGCTCGCCGTGGAACGCGCCGCGCTGACCCGGGCGCTGGGCGACGTGCAGGGGATGGTCACCACCATGACCGGGTTCCTGATGGGTGCCATGGCCGACCCGGCCAGCCTGTACCTGGTGGGGCAGAACACCACCCGGCTGCTGATGTCCGCTGGTGACCTGATCGTCGCCTACCTGCTGACCCGGCAGGCGGCGGTTGCGCTGGCCCGGCTGGACGACACCGGAATGCCGCCGGCCGAGCGGGCGTTCTATTCGGGGAAGCCAGCGGTGGCGCGGTTCTTCGCGCGAACGGTGCTGCCCGAGCTCACCGCGCGCCGCAAGAGCGTCGAGGCCACCGACAACGCGTTGATGGATGTGCCGGAGGCCGCGTTCTGATCGGCGCGCCGATGGGGACGCCGAGCGCGGACCGAGGATGCCGTATGCATGGGGGTCCCCGGTCCGCGCTCGGTGCCATCTTGCCGGGTGCCCGTTTAGCGCTATTAGGCGCCTGCCGGGCGCTTTGGGTCGGCCGCCTGGTTAGGGTCGGGGAGTGAAGCTGCCAGCGCCGTTGTGGATCCAGTTGCAGGGCGCGGTGAACGCCCGCGATCTCGGGGGCATGCCCGCCGAGGACGGCCTTGTGGTGCGACCGTGCCGGCTGATCCGCTCGGGCACGCTGCAGACGCTGACCCCGGCTGATGTGCGCCTGCTGGTCGACGACTACGACGTGCGCGCGGTGGCCGATCTGCGTTCCCCGGTGGAGGTGGCGGCCGAGGGACCGGGGCCGTTGACGCGGGAGCCGAGGGTGCGGATCGAGAGCTTTTCCCTGTTCCGGGTCAGCGAGATCGTGGTTGGTGACGGTGTCGCGCCGGGTGGTAGTGCTGGGGCCGGGGCTGGGGCTGGGGCCGCGTCGGGTGGCGGCGCGGCTGGTGCGGCGCCGATCGTGCTGCCGTGGCAGGAGCGCGACGGCACGGACAAGAAGTGGCCCGGGCCGTTGGCGGTCTACCGCAACTACCTGCGCGACCGCCCCGACTCGGTGGTCGCCGCGCTGCGGCTGATCGCGCGCAGTGACGGCGCCACGATCGTGCACTGCGCCGCCGGCAAGGACCGCACTGGGGTGGTCGTCGCGCTCGCCCTGGACGAGGCCGGCGTGGCGCGGGAGGCGATCGTCGCCGACTACGCGCGCAGCGGCGAGTGCCTGGACGCGATCTTGGCGGGGCTGGCGGCCAGCCCGACCTACGCCAACGACGTGGGGTTGCGCCCGGCCAACGCGCACCTGCCGCGCGCGGAGACGATGCGCGCGTTGCTCGCCGGGCTGGACCGGGACCACGGCGGCACCGGCGGCTGGTTGCGCGCGCACGGCTGGAGCGACGACGACGGCGCGGCGCTGCGCGCCAAGCTGTTCGCCTGAGGCCGCCGGGCCGGGGTGTCGAGAATGTCGATGCGCGCGTCGCATAGCACCTCGCTGCGCGCCCAGCCGCGGTTCAGTAGCCTGGCAGCTGCCATGAGATTCCTCGCCACCGCGTTGGGCAAGTCGGTGCTCGCCGGGCTACGGCTGATCGGCCGGCACGGCAACGCGCTGCCCGGCCTGGTCGTGGAGAAGCTTTTCCCCCGCTATCTGCCGCGCGCCCTGGCCACCCTGCCGGAGGGCGTGGTGGTGGTGACCGGGACAAACGGCAAGACCACCACCACCAAGATGGTGGCCACGATCTTGTCCGAGCGGTACCGGGTGCTCACCAACGACACCGGCAGCAACTTCGTGCGCGGGGCGATCACCGCTTGCGTCGAGCACGCCCGCTGGACCGGGCGGTTGCCCTATGACATCGCGGTGTTCGAACTGGACGAGGCGTGGGCGGTGCGTTTCACCGACCGGGTGCCGCCTCGCCGGGCGGTGCTGCTGAACGTGATGCGCGACCAGCTGGACCGGTTCGGGGAGATCGACACCACCGCCGCGCTGCTCGGCAAGGTCGCGGCGGCGACCACGGACGCGGTGGTGCTCAACCGCGACGACCCGCGGATCGCGGAGCTGGCCGCGGCGACGCGCGCGACGGTGAGCTATTTCGGGGTCGCCCCAGCGCTTCGACCAAGCTTCCCGAACGACGAGGAGCTGTACGGCGGGCCGCAGTACCTGTCAGACCAGTCCGCCGAGGTCGAGCTGATCGCGCTGCCCGACGCCGCCGAGCCGCGCACCACGCTTCGTGTCGCCGGGCGCGAGGAGCGGATCGCGTTGCGGGCCGGCGGCCCGCACAACGCGCAGAACGCGGCGGCGGCGGCGGCGCTCGCGCTCACCGCCGGGTTGAGCGCGGCCGAGGCGGTCGATGGCCTGCGCCGGTCCGAGCCGGCGTTCGGGCGCGGCCAGTCCTTCACGGTCGACGGCCGGCCGCTGATCTTGCAGTTGGTGAAGAACCCGGCCGGGTTCCGGCAGACGTTGCGCACCTTGGACGGCGCGGCGCCGGCCGCGATCGTGATCGCGATCAATGACGACTACGCCGATGGGCGCGACGTCTCCTGGCTGTGGGACGTCGAGTTCGGCCCCACCCTGGGCGGCCGCGCGGCCCGGCTGTCCACCTCGGGCACCCGGGCCGCCGATATGGCGGTGCGGCTGCGCCACGACGAGGTGGCCACGCACGACGTGCAACCGGACCTGGAGCGCGCGGTGCGCGAGGCGGTGGCCGCCGTGGCGCCGGGCGAGCAGGTGGCGGTGTTCAGCACCTACACCGCGATGTGGGCGCTGCACGCCGTGCTGATGCGGATCGGGGTGCCGGTGTGAGGCGACAGCGAGTGAGGATCGCAGGGAGCGCAGCGACCGAGGACCGGAGCGAGCGCGGAGCCGAACGGATCGGGGTGCCGGTGTGAGCGTCACCCTGGTCCACCTCTATCCGCGCTTGATGAACATCTACGGCGACACCGGCAACCTGCTGGTGCTGCGCAAGCGGCTGCAGTGGCGGGGGATCGAGGCGCGGGTGGTGGCGGTCGGCGTCGGCGACCCGCTGCCCGCGGACACCGACGTGCTGCTCGGCGGCGGCGGCCAGGACGCGGCGCAGGGCGAGCTCGGCGCGGATTTCGTGTCGCGGGGCGCGCAGCTGCGGGCGATGGCTGACGACGGCGTGGTGATGCTCGCCATCTGCGGCTCGTATCAGTTGCTCGGGCACGAGTTCCGCACCCACGAGGGCGTGCGCATCCCCGGGGTCGGGGTGCTCGATGTCACCACGGTCGGCTCGGACATCCGGATGATCGGCAACCAGCACGTGGGCACGGCATGGGGACGTCTTGTCGGCTACGAGAACCACAGCGGGCTGACCACGCTCGGCCCGGGCGCGCGACCGCTGGGCCCGGCGTTGCCCGGCCGGGGCAACAACGGGCGGGACCGCACCGAGGGAGCTGTGCGGGACAACGTGTTCGGCACCTACCTGCACGGCCCCGTGTTGGCCAAGTCGCCGGAGTTCGCCGACGAGCTGCTGCGCCGCGCGCTGGCCCGCGCCGGCCTGTCCACCGACCTGGAACCACTCGATGACACCCTTGCCCACCAGGCCGCCGAGGTGGCGGTGCGCCGACCCCGCTGACACACCTTGATCAAGGCGCGTCTGAGGCGAATAGTTCGCATGAAACGCGCCTTGATCAAGGCGTGCCGGACCAGTGGCGAAGGGCGCGGGAAGCGACGTCGCCGGATATCCTGGATTGTTGTGCGGCATCGGTCGGCTCAACGGGTGGCGGCAGCGGGCATCGCGGCGGTGGCCCTGCTGGGCGGTTGCACGGCGCGCACCCCCGCGTCCCCGCCGGACATCACCACGACGCGCACCATCACCCACACCGTGCCGGCGCCGTCTCCGCCGCCGACCACCGCGATCAACCTGGGCCCGACGCGCAGCGCCGACGGCGACTGCCCGTTCATCGACACTCAGACCGCAGCTGATCTGGAGGGCAATCGGATCGGCCGGGTCGTGGTGCTCAGCCAGCGGGGCAAGCCGGTTGGCTGCCAGTTCCACTTCGACACGAACTGGGGCCCGCCACGCATGACGATGCAGATCCTCGCGAAGACCTTCCACACTGAAACCGACGCGTACAACGCGATGGTGCACGCCGGAGGTCCGAACGCCATCGGGGTGCGCAACCTGATCCCCGGGGTGGATGCGGTGCTGTACCAGACGACGTTCTATGAGCCCGACGGAGACCAGGACTGGGCGTGCGCGTTCGCCAAAGGGGTTCGGATGGTCACCGTGAAGACTGACCAGAGCGTGTCGTCCGGCTATCAGGACGCCCGCAACGTGGCCGCGGCGATCGCTCCCAAGTTCTGAGCCTGGGCTGCGCGGGCGAGACGCCGCCGGAGCAGCTCGGTTGCCCCCATTCGGCCCGCCCGCATGGCAGGATCGAACGCAGCACCTTCTCGCTCGGACCGACCAAACCCTAAGGAGCCTCACCCAGTGTCTGCCACCACCCAGGTCGCCACGTTGCACACCACCGCCGGTGACATCCGGCTGAACCTGTTCGGGAACCACGCGCCCAAGACCGTGCGCAACTTCGTCGAGCTGGCCCAGGGCAGTCGGGAATGGACCCATCCGGCCACCAACGCCAAGACCACCGACCCGCTCTACAACGGGACGATCTTCCACCGGGTGATCGCCGGGTTCATGATCCAGGGCGGCGACCCGCTGGGCAAGGGCTTCGGTGGTCCCGGGTACCAATTCGGTGACGAGTTCCACCCCGAGCTCAGCTTCGACCGCCCGTACCTGCTGGCCATGGCCAACGCCGGGCCGGGGACCAACGGTTCGCAGTTCTTCATCACGGTGGCGAAGACCCCGCACCTGACCCGTCGGCACACGATCTTCGGCGAGGTCGCCGACGAGGACAGCCGACGGGTGGTCAACACCATCGCGACTGCGGCGACCGGCCGCAATGACCGCCCGGTCGTCGATGTCACCATCACCTCGGTGGACATCGAGCCGGCGCAAGGCTGAGCCAGCGGGAGGCTGAGCCGGCGCAAGGCTGGGGCAGCGCGGGGCTGCGCCGGCGCGGGGGAGCGGCGCGGACCTGGGGCCACCCACCTGATAAAACGGGACGGACATGTCTGATCAGTTTGGGACGCCTGGCTGGAACGGGCCGACCGGAGGCGACGGGGC
>WQZC01000019.1 GCA_009780925.1 Actinomycetes bacterium
CGGGCGTTTCGGGAGCCCGGGGACCGGCGCTGGTGGACCATCGAGGTCCCGGAGCTGACCTCGCCCGGGCCGGGTGGGTCCGTGATCGTCGCGACCGGCGGCTCCGTGACTGCGCGCGGCATAGACCGCGCGGCGCGTGAGCTGGTCGCGGCCTGGCTCGACGAGCCAGTGGACGGGGTCGCGGTGCGGGTGATCATTGAGGTGCCGCAGGACGTCGCTCAGCTGTGGAGCCAAGGCGCGCGTGCCGAGGCTGAGGGCCGCGTGGCGATTGAGCGTGGCGCGAGCTTGCGGCGCTCAGCGGTGCGCGCGCTTCGCGAGCGAGGTTTCTCTGTGGAGGCTGCGGCGCTGGCGTTGGGCGTCAGCCGCCAACGGGTGCAGCAGCTTGAGAAAGCGCCCCATCGGGACGTGTCCTGACCTCGCCCGGGCCAGGCGGCCAGCGGCTACCAGTCCAGGTCGACGACCGCGTGTCCGATCAGGTGTTCGCGCAGGCCGGGCAGCGCGAACCCCACCGTGCCGCGGCCGACCGGAGCGATCAGTTCTTGATCGATCAGGCGCTTGCGGTACTGGTTGACGTACTGTTTGCTGGCGTCGCCAAGCCGTCGTTGGATGTCAGCCATCCTCGACGGCCCGCAGTCCTTGGCCATTGCTGCCAAGAACGTCTTATCGATGTCCGAACAGGACGCCAAGGCGGGCTCATGAACGAGGTTCCCAAGCCGTCGGCGCGCATCCGCCACCCCGTGCGCCGCGGCACCGCGGTCGATCAGCTCACGACCTCCGGCAGCTATCCAACTGCGATGCCCGACCAGCTGAATCAGGAACGGATAGCCCTCCGTGCCTTGCGTCATGGTTGCCAGAGCGTCTTCGGTCACTTCCCAGCCGGCAGCCTCGATTGGCTCGCGAAGCGCCCGGCGGACGTCCGCGCGGGAGACCTCACCGAGCTGGTGGCGTTCCGCTCGGCGCAGGAAAGTCAGCACGTGGTCGTTCAGCACGTCCGAGATCGCCGCCGTCAGCCCCGCGCCAACGAATGCCACTTCTCGGCCTTCCCGGAAGGCGTGCTGCACCGCTGCGGCCAATTCGCGCAGTTCCGGGATGGCCACCGCGTGGATTTCGTCGATGGTGATCAGAAGCCCGGCCCGGCTCTCGGTCAGCGCGTCGGCGGCGAGAGACATTCGCGTGCGCAAGTCAGGCGCCACGTTGCTTAGCGCTGCCGGGTCCCAGGTGAGCCCACCCAGGTTGGCCGGCATGGTGATGCCGGCGATCCGGGACCGAGGCGGGCGCAGCTGGTCGAGCAGCACTGGCAGATGGGTGTCGCGGAGGCGAGCGACGAACCCTGGGGTCGCGGTCTCGGACACCACGGCCCAGCGCTTGCGCCGGGCCACGTCTTCAAGGGCATTGAGCATGACGGTCTTGCCGGTGCCGCAGGCGCCGGTCAGCAAAGCGGACCGATCGGAGGAGCCCAGACCGTAGTCGAGGGCGGTGGCGAAATCTGCGATCAGGTCGTCGCGCCCAACGAGCAGTGGTGGTGTGGCTCCGAACCCAGGGCGGAACGGACTTGGATCGGCCATGACGCTCAGTCTATTTACTTCTATTTACTCTTTGTACTTCTTTTTACTCTCCGGGGCGCGTGATGTGGCCGGATCGTCCGAGCGGCGCGTGGGCTGAGGCGCTCCCGGGGCCGCGCTGCGCCCACTGCGCGCCGTGTTCCGGCATACCATGAGCCCTTGATGACTGCCGCCTGTCCGAATGCCGTTCCGGGCCACCGCCCCGGCCCGGAGTCGCTGTTCCCCCGGCTGGAGCCGCTGCTGGCGCTGGTGGGCCGCCCGGCGCAGTACGTCGGCGGCGAGGTGAACTCGCGGGTCAAGGACTGGGGCTCGGTCGCGGTGCGCTGGGCGCTGTGCTACCCGGACGCCTATGAGGTGGGGCTGCCCAACCAGGGCCTGCAGATCCTCTACGAGGTGATCAACGAGCGCCCGGACGCGCTGGCTGAGCGGACCTACGCGGTGTGGCCGGACCTTGAGGCGCTGCTGCGCGAGCATCGCCTGCCCCAGTTCACCGTGGACGCGCACCGCCCGGTGGGCGCGTTCGACCTGCTGGGCGTGTCGGTGTCCACCGAGCTGGGCTTCACCAACCTGCTCACCGTGCTGGACTTGGCCGGCATCCCGTTGCGGTCATCCGAGCGCGATGAGCGGCACCCGATCGTGGTCATCGGCGGGCACGGCGCGGCCAACCCGGAGCCGATCGCCGACTTCATCGACGCGGCGGTGCTGGGCGACGGCGAGCAAGCCGTGGGGATGATCACCGATGCCGTGCGCGACGCGAAACGCGACGGGGCGTCCCGGGATGAGACGCTGGCCCGGCTGGCGGCCACCGGCGGGGTGTATGTGCCCCGGTTCTACGACGTCAGCTACCTGCCCGATGGACGCCTGGCCGCCGTCACCCCGAACCGGGCCGAGGCGCCGGCGCGGGTGCGCAAGCACACCTTGGCGGACCTGGATCGCTGGCCCTACCCGAAAGCCCCGCTGGTGCCGGTCGCGCAGACGGTGCATGAGCGCCGGTCGGTGGAGATCTTCCGGGGCTGCAGCCGGGGTTGCCGGTTCTGCCAAGCCGGCATGATCACCCGCCCGGTGCGCGAGCGGTCGCTGCCAGCGATCGGCGCCATGGTGGCCGATGGGCTGGCGGCCACCGGGTTCGACGAGGTCGGCCTGCTGTCGTTGTCCGCCGCGGACCATTCCGAGATCGGGCCGCTGACCCGCCAGCTGGCCGACCGGTACGCCGGGTCGCGGGTCTCGCTGTCGCTGCCGTCCACCCGGGTGGACGTGTTCAACGTCGACCTGGCCGGGGAGCTGTCGCGCAACGGTCGGCGCTCCGGGCTCACCTTCGCGCCCGAGGGCGGGTCGGAGCGGCTGCGCCGGGTCATCAACAAGATGGTGACCGCTGACGACCTGATTCGCACCGTGACCGCCGCCTACGGCAGCGGCTGGCGCGCGGTCAAGCTGTATTTCATGTGCGGTCTGCCGACTGAGACCGACGCCGACGTGGCGGAGATCGCGAGCCTGGCCCATGACGTGATCCGGGCCGGCCGGCAGGCCAGCGGCAGCCGGGACGTGCGGGTCACCGTCTCGATCGGCGCGTTCGTGCCCAAGGCGCACACCCCGTTCCAGTGGGCCGCGCAGGCCGCGCCGGAGGTGATCGACGCCCGGCTGCGGCTGCTGCGCGAGGCGGTCAACGCCAACCGGTCGCTGGGCCGGGCGGTCGCGATCCGCTACGCCGATGGCGCGCCGTCCGCCATCGAGGGATTGCTCTCCCGTGGTGACCGCCGCTTGGGCGCGGTGATCGAGCGGGTGTGGCGCGGCGGCGGGCGGTTCGACGGTTGGCGGGAGCATTTCTCCTACGAGCGTTGGATGACGGCCTGCCGAGACTGTGGGATCGACCCCGCCTGGTACACCACCCGGGAGCGGGGCGCGGACGAGGCGCTGCCCTGGGACCATCTGGACTACGGGCTGGACAAGCAGTGGCTGTGGGACGAGTGGCAGGACGCGCTGGGCGAGTTCGAACGCGACGACTGCCGCTGGTCGCCCTGCTCGGACTGCGGGGTGTGCGACGGCCTGGGCGTCGAGATCCAGATCGGACCGACCGGCCGCGACCTGATTCCGCTGCCCGACGAGAGCGACGCTTGACGCCCTAGGCCGACCAGGCAGGCGAGGTCGGCGGGATCAGCTGGCCAGCGGGGGTCCGCAGCGCCGGCCGGGCCGGTGGGTCAGCGGGCGGAGGCCCGCCAGGCGCCGGGGCCGGGCAGCAGCGGTCGGCGGTGCAGGGCGGCCGGGTCGTTCCAACGCCCCCGCAGCGGGCGGTCCGGTTCGGAGCCGCCCCCGCCAGCGCTGGCCGCCGCGACCAGCGCGGTCACCGCCGCGACCTCTTCCGGCGTCGGCGCGCCGCGCGTGATGCGCAGCAGCGGCTCGGTTGGGGTGGCGGGCGCTTCGGCCGGGGTGGCGGCCGCGCTCTGGTCGGTCGCCACGCTCACAGCGGGATGTTCCCGTGCTTCTTGGCCGGCAGCGACTGGCGCTTGTTGCGCGTCGCGCGCAGCGCGCGCAGCAGGTGGGAGCGGGTCTGCGCTGGGTGGATCACCGCGTCGATGTAGCCGCGCTCGGCGGCGATGTACGGGTTGAGCAGGGCGTCCTCGTATTCGGCGATCCGGGCCTTGCGCACCGTCTCCGGGTCCGCAGCGGCGGCCAGCTCGCGCCGGTAGAGGATGTTGGCCGCGCCTTGGGCGCCCATCACGGCGATCTGCGCGGTCGGCCAGGCGAAGTTGACGTCCGCGCCCAGGTGCTTGGAGCCCATCACGTCGTACGCGCCGCCGAAGGCCTTGCGGGTCACCACGGTGACCTTGGGCACGGTGGCTTCGGAGTAGGCGTAGATGAGTTTCGCGCCGTGCCGGATGATGCCGTTGTGCTCTTGGTCGACCCCGGGCAGGAAGCCGGGCACGTCGACGAAGGTGAGGATCGGGATGTTGAACGCGTCGCAGGTGCGGACGAACCGGGCGCCCTTCTCCGAGGTGTTGATGTCCAGGCAGCCGGCGAAGACCGTGGGCTGGTTGCCGACCACGCCGACCGGGTGGCCCTCCATCCGGCCGAACCCGACCACGATGTTCTGCGCGAACAGCGACTGGACTTCGAGGAACTCGCCGTCGTCGAGCACATGCTCGATGACCTCGCGGATGTCGTACGGCTGGTTGTCCGAGTTCGGGATGATCGTGTCGAGGAAGGGGTCCTCCTCGGCCAGGTCGACCTCGGTGTCGAAGCATGGCGCCGGGTCGAGGTTGTTGGACGGCAGGTAGGACAGCAGCGCCTTGACGTAGTTGATCGCGTCGTCCTCGTCGCTGGCCAGGTAGTGCGCGTTGCCGCTGGTGGTGTTGTGGATGCGCGCCCCGCCGAGCTCCTCAAGGGTGACGTCCTCGCCGGTCACCGTGCGCACCACGTCCGGCCCGGTGATGAACATCTGCGAGGTCTTGTCGACCATCACCACGAAGTCCGTCAGCGCCGGGGAGTACACGTGCCCGCCGGCCGCCGCGCCCATGATCAGCGAGATTTGCGGGATGACGCCGGAGGCCAGCGTGTTGCGGTAGAAGATGTCGCCGTACAGGCCGAGGGAGACCACGCCCTCCTGGATGCGCGCGCCGCCGCCCTCGTTGATCCCGATCAGCGGGCAGCCGGTGCTCATGGCGAAGTCCAGCACCTTGACGATCTTCTCGCCGTACACCTCGCCGAGGCTGCCGCCGAACAGGGCGACGTCCTGGCTGAACACGCACACCGGGCGACCGTCCACGGTCCCGAAACCGGTCACCACCGCGTCGGTCGGCGGGCGCTTGGCTTCCATCCCGAACGCGGTCGAGCGGTGCCGGGCGAGCTTGTCCATCTCGACGAACGATCCCTCGTCCAGCAGCGCCTCCACCCGCTCCCGGGCGGTCTTCTTGCCCTGCGAGTGCTGCTTTTCGATGGCCTTCGCCGAGCCGGCGTGCAGCGCCTCGTCGTCGCGGCGGCTCAGCTCGGCCAGCTTGCCGGCGGTGGTGCGCAGGTCAGCGGTCTTGTCAACGGGTTTTTCGGCAGTGTCGGGCACGGCCCCGAGCCTATCGGCAGCCCTTCGGCGGCCAGCGCCAGCGATCGCGAGGCGTGGCGCGCAGCACCGCGCGCGACCCCGGCCGCGCGCGGTCGATCGCGGCTAGCTCAGGTCCAGGCCCGGGTAGAGCGGGTGCGCGTCGAGCAGTTCAGCGGCGGCGGCGCGGACCCGGGCGGCGGTCGCGGCGGGCAGCTGGTAGCGCGCCTTGGACGGCGAGCCGTCCGGCGCGGCAGCGGGCGCGGCGGCGGTGAGCACGTCCACGATCAGCGCGGCGGTGGCGTCGAACTCGTCCGCGCCGAAGCCGCGTGTGGTCAGCGCCGGGGTGCCGATGCGGACCCCGGAGGTGTACCAGGCGCCGTTCGGGTCGCGCGGAATCGCGTTGCGGTTGGTTACGATGCCGGCGTCCAGCAGCGCCGATTCGGCTTGGCGGCCGGTCAACCCGAACCCGGAGACGTCCACCAGCATCAAGTGATTGTCAGTGCCGCCGGTGACCAGCCGGGCGCCGCGCCGCAGGAGCCCGTCGGCCAACGCCAGCGCGTTGTCGGCCACGGCGCGCGCGTAGGCGGCGAACTCCGGTCGGCGGGCCTCGGCCAGCGCCACCGCCTTGGCCGCCATCACGTGCCCCAGCGGGCCGCCGAGCACCATCGGGCAGCCGTGGTCCACCGCGTCGGCGAACTCGCGCTGGCACAGCACCATCCCGCCGCGCGGCCCACGCAGCGATTTGTGCGTGGTGGTGGTGACCAGGTGCGCGTGCGGCACCGGGTCGAACTCGCCGGTGAACACCTTGCCGGCCACCAGGCCCGCGAAGTGCGCCATGTCCACCAGCAGCGTGGCCCCCACCTCGTCGGCGATGTCGCGCATGATGGCGAAGTTGACCTTGCGCGGGTAGGCGGAGTAGCCGGCCATCAGGATCAGCGGGCGGAACTCGCGGGCCAGCCGGCGCACCTGGTCATAGTCCAGCAGCTCGGTGGCCGGGTCGGTGCCGTAGGAGCGTTGGTGGAACATCTTGCCCGAGATGTTGGGCCGGAAGCCGTGGGTCAGGTGGCCGCCGGCGTCCAGCGCCATGCCGAGCATCCGCTGCTCGCCGAGCGCCCGGCGCAGTTGCTCCCAGTCGTCCTCGGACAGGTCGTTGACGTGTTTCGCGCCGGCGGCGGCGAGCGCGGGCGCCTCCACGCGCTGGGCCAGGATCGCCCAGAACGCGACCAGGTTGGCGTCGATGCCTGAGTGGGGCTGGAGGTAGGCGTGCGGCGCGCCGAACAGCGCGGTCGCGTGCGCGGCGGCGAGCCGCTCGACGGTGTCGACGTTGCGGCAGCCGGCGTAGAAGCGGTGCCCGGCGGTGCCCTCGGCGTATTTGTCCGAGAGCCACGTGCCCATCGCCAGCAGTGTCGCGGGGGAGGCGTAGTTCTCGCTGGCGATGAGCTTGAGCGAGGCCCGCTGGTCGTCCAGCTCGGCGTGGATCGCGGCCGCTACCGCGGGCTCGACCGCGCCGATGACCTCCAGCGCGCTGCGGTAGGCGGTGGCGGCGGCGTCGGATGCCGCGGTCGGCGGCACGGAAGGGGTCGACGGGGTGGTGAGGGTCACCGCACCACTTTACGGAGCCCGCCGTGAGCGGCCGGACGGTGGCGGGTCGCTGGCGGCGATCGGGCTGGCGCCGCGAGCGCACGCGGATGCCTTGGGCTGGCGCGGCTACCATCGGCGGCATGTCCATCGGAAACCCTGATTTCGACTGCTACCGGTTGACCGACGAGCACGCCATGCTGCGCGAGGCGGTGCGCGAGTTGGCCGACGACAAGATCGCCCCGCGCGCGGCCGAGGTGGACGAGACCGGCGAGTTCCCCACCGACGTCTACGCCGCGCTGGTCGCCGCCGGGTTCCACGCGGTGCACATCCCCGAGGAGTACGGGGGAGCGGGCGCGGACTCGATCGCCACCGCCATCGTCATCGAGGAGGTGGCCCGGGCCTGCGCGGCGTCGTCGCTGATCCCGGCGGTGAACAAGTTGGGCACGGTGCCGTTGCTGCTGTCGGGTTCTGAGGAGCTCAAGCGGCAGATGCTCCCGCCGGTGGCCGCCGGCGAGGCGATGTTCAGCTACGCGCTGTCCGAGCGGGAAGCCGGTTCCGACGCCGCCGCGATGCGCACTCGCGCGGTGCGCGACGGGGACGCCTGGGTGCTCAACGGCGCCAAGTGCTGGATCACCAACGCCGGGGTGTCCAGCCACTACACGGTGATGGCGGTGACCGACCCGGACGCCGGCGCGCGGGGCATCTCGGCGTTCGTGGTGCGCGCCGACGACCCCGGGTTCTCGGTGGGCGCGAAGGAGCGCAAGCTCGGCATCAAGGGCTCGCCGACGCGGGAGATCTACTTCGACGATTGCGCGATCCCCGCCGACCGGATCATCGGCGAGCCGGGCACCGGGTTCAAGACCGCGCTGGCGACGCTGGACCACACCCGGCTCACCATCGGGGCGCAGGCGGTCGGCATCGCGCAAGGGGCCATCGACGCGTCCATCGCCTACGTCAAGGCGCGCAAGCAGTTCGGCCGCCCGATCGCCGACTTCCAGGGTCTGCAGTTCATGCTCGCCGAGATGGCGCTGCGCACCGAGGCCGCCCGCCAAATGATCTATGCCGCCGCCGGTCGGGCCGAGCGCGGCGAGCCGGGGCTGACCTTCCATTCGGCCGCCGCCAAGGTGTTCGCCTCCGACACCGCGATGGCGGTCACCACCGACGCGGTGCAGCTGTTCGGCGGGTACGGCTACACCAAGGACTTCCCGGTCGAGCGGATGATGCGCGACGCCAAGATCACCCAGATCTATGAGGGCACCAACCAGATCAACCGGATGGTGATCGCCCGCCAGCTGCTGCGCTAGCCGCCGTCGGGATCGCGGCGGGGCGGGCCGGTCGGCACCGGGCTCCGCGCCGCCGTTCGGCTCCACTTCGCCGTCGGGCTGCGCGCCAGCGACGGGCTCGCCGCGCGACCGTAGGCTGTTTGGCCATGGTGCGCGCTCTTCGTCTGCCGGGGCGGAACCGCGCCGGTCATGGCTGGTCCGCGCCGGCGCGCCGTCGGGCGAGCCTCGGGACGGCGGGCGCGGCGGTCCTGCTCGCCGCGCCGGACCTGGTCGCGGCGATGGTCGCCGGCTTCGCGTTGCCGTCAATGGTCCTGCTGCTGGCCGACCAGTTCCGGCCGGCGCTGGTGCTGCCGTTTGGGATTGCCGGCGCGCTGCTCGCAGCGGTGCTGGTCGGCGTGCCCCGGGTAGCCATCGACCGGCGGGAGGCGCTGCTCGCGGCGGTCGCCGTCGCGGTGGTGGTGGCCTGGTTCGCGATGAACATCTTCTTCAGCGCGCAGAACCTGTACGCCCATCGCGACCCGGCGACGTACAACCTCGCCGCGCGCTGGCTGGTCAGCAACCCGTCGCTGCACATCCCGATCCATGCCGAGGTGTTCGGCGACCCGGTCGCCCAGGACGCGGGATCGGCCGGTTTCGGTGGGGCCGGCCCGGGCCTGCTCTATGCCCAGGGCAACCATCTGCTGCCCGTGTTGCTCGCGCCCATCGGTTGGCTGTTCGGGGTCCGGGCGATGCTCGCCGGGAACGTGGCGATCGGCGCGCTGGCGCTGCTGGTGTTCTTCGGTCTGGCCCGGCGGGTGGTGGGCGCGGCGTTCGCGCTGGTCGCGCTGTGCGCGTTGGCGGTCTCGGTGCCGATGCTGTTCGTCAGCCGTGACACCTACTCCGAGCCGGTCACCATGCTGCTGCTGCTCGGCGGCCTGTCGTTGCTGCACCGGGCGATCCGCGGCCGACGGACGGCGGACTTCGCGCTGGCGGGGTTCGTCGCCGGCGCCGCCGCGACCGCGCGCATCGACGTCTATCTGGCCCTGGCCGCGCTGGTGCTGGCCGCTGCGGTGCTGCTCGCGGTGGCGCCGGTTGGAGACCGTCGCCGTGTGGGCCGGCAAGTGACGGCGCTGCTGGCCCCAGCGGCGGCGATGTCAGTGCTCGGGTGGCTCGATGTGACTTGGCTCTCGTATGGCTACTATCGTGATGAACGTCACCACATCGTGTCGACTTGGTATGCGGTGCTGGCCTCCGCCGTGGTCGGCGCAGTGGTGTTGTGGGTGGCGTGGCGCCCGCGCTGGCGGGCTCGATTCGCCGCGCCGCGGCTGTGGCGCGTGGCCAGCCGCGCGGTGGTCGCGCTGATCGTGGTTTTCGCGGCGCTGCTGGCCAGTCGGCCGCTGTGGATGAGACACCTGCGGATCCACGGAGTGCCCGCCTACAACGCGAACACGCTGAACTGGCAGGCGGTCTACTTCGGCTGGCCGATGCTAGTGCTCGCCACCGTTGGCTACGTCTTGCTGGCGCGCCGGTTGATTCGGGATCGGCAGTACCCGCTGGTCGGCGTGCTGTTCATGGGCGCCGCGATGAGCGCGATGTACCTGACCGCCGCCCAGATCACCCCGGACCAGCCGTGGGCGTCGCGACGCTACCTGCCCGTGGTCGTCCCGGCGCTGCTGATCGCGGCGACGGCGGCGCTTGGCGCCCTGTGGCGGATCGGGCGGCGCCAAGCCAGTGCCCGGGCCGGTCTGGATGAGTGGCTGCGAGCGGTCCGGCCGTGGGCGCGGGGCCTCACCGCCTTGGGTGTGGTGGCACTGCTTGTGCCGCCGGCGCTGTCCACGGCCCCGGTGGCCGGCATCCGCGAGGAGGCGCCGCAGCTGGACCAGGTGTTGGCTATTTGCCGGGCCGTCGGGCCGTCGGGCGCGGTGCTGATGCTGGATAGGCCGGCCAAGACGAGCTACCAGCAGACCATCCGTTCCTACTGCGAGGTGCCGGTGATCGGGCTGGTGAATCCGTCACGGCCCGAGTTGGCGTCGGCGCGGGCGGCGGCGTTCGGGCATGGGCGGACCCTTTACGGTCTGTCCACAACCCCTGATCCGATCCTCGCGGTCAGCGGGTTCGGAACAGCTGTCGCGTTCTCCACGGTGGACACCATGCGTTGGCCCGGGGTGATGAACGCCGCGCCACGGGTGGCCGCCATGGAGAAGGTGACGGTCTATCTGGTGCGGGTGGGCTCCGACGGCCAGCTGGCCCCGGTGGGTTGACGCGGACCGGTGGGTTGATCGGGCCCGGCGGGGTGACGCGGACCGGTGGGTTTGTCGGGCCCGGCCGGTGGGGCGGCCCAGGAAGTCGGCGGCGGGGTTTGGCCAGCCCGGTCAGTTGATGCAGCCCTTGGTGGCTTGGGTCGCGCTGGTCGCGCTCGGCCCGGTGCTCTGCGGTGCGGCCGCCGCAGCCAGTGGTGATCCGGTGCCCGCCGGCTCCATGGCCGAACCAGGGCTCGACGCCCCGGCGGGGCTGGGACCGGTGGCTGGTGGCCCAGGCGGGGCGCCGCCCGGCTTGGGCGATTTGGCGTTCGTCGCGCGCACCTGCTTGGCCACCCACGCCCGCACCTCGGCGGGGTCGACGACGACCACCGACCCGGCCTCGTTGTCGGCGAAGCCGTTGGTGGGAATGGTGGAGAACGTCAGGTTGCCAGAGGTGAGCGACTGCATTTGCTCGACGAGCTGGATCGGTTTGAAGTTCTTGTCCACGTACACCGATTTGTTGACCGCGTCGATCACCTTGGTGAGCTTGCTCGGGCTGAGTAGCACGCCGCCGCTGGTCAGCTTGTGGAACGCGGCGGACAGGAAGTATTGCTGCCGTTTGATCCGGTCCAGGTCGCCGTTGGGCAGCCCGTAGCGTTGGCGCACGAAGGCGAGCGCCTGGGTGCCTTTGATGTTCGACCAGCCGGCGGGCAGATTGATTCCCGAGTTCGGCTCTCTCTGCGCCTCGCACAGGTTGACCGGAACCCCGCCGATCGCGTTGCTGATCCGGTAGAAGCCGATCAGATCCACGGACACGAAATGGTTGATGGTCAGGCCGGTGAGGTCTTGAATGGTTTGCACCAGCAGCCGGGCGCCGGTGGAGCGGTCGCCGTTCGCGGCGTTGGTGCCAAAGGAATAGGCGGCGTTGAGCTTGTTCATGCCGAAGCCGGGAATGGCGACATAGGAGTCCCGGGGGAATGAGATCACGGTGGCTTTGCTGCCGTTGGCGGGAACGTGCAGCAGCATCATGGTGTCGGTGTTCAGGCTGCCGCCGTCGCGGCCGGTGCCGAGCTGCTTCAGTTCGGCGTCGGTGGCGGTTTCGCGGTCGTCGTTGCCGACGATGAGGATGTTCTGATCCTTGCCATTGAATTTGACAGCGGTGGTTCCCGACGGCTTGGCGGTGCTGATCGCGTCGAGCTTCGGGGGGTGGAGCCCGTTGTAGGTGTGCCAGACCCACCCGGAACCCGCGAAGACGACCAACGCCACCAGGCCGCCGATGGTTCGCATCCCGAGCAGGACGCCGAAGCGCAGATCGCGTCGGAGCCGCCCAGGGGCGCCGCGCGGGGCACGCTGGGGCCGCCCGGGGCCGCCGCGCGGGGCACATTGGGGCCGCTCGGGGCCGCCGCGTGGCTCGGCCCGCTGCCGGCGGTCGCGCCGGGAGCCGCCCCGCAGCCCGCGAGGGTCTAGCTCAGGGGGCAAACCGGAGAATTCCCCGCCTCCATGGCGCGCGCTCACCTAATCGAGGGTACTGGCGAGTTCCATGAAGACCCTGAGTTCGACCCGGCCACCGCTTGGTTCGTGTCGGATCAGTTGATGCACTGCGCCGCAGGGGCCGGCGTCGTCGCCGGCGGGGTGGCCGTGGGCGCACCGGTCGCGCCTGGCGCAGCGGTCGTGCTGGGCGCGGCGGCGGCCGTCACGCCGGTGGCCGAGGCTCCGGTGGGAGCGGCGCTCGCGTTCGCGACCCCGGGAGATTGAGCGTCTCCGTTGGGAGAAACCAGTCCACGCACCTGAATCCCATCGGTGCCGAGCACGAGCGTCACCCGGGGCACGGATGTCGTCTCGGCCAGGACCGCGCCCGGCACGGCGGCGGCCACCGCTTTGGCCTGGCTCTGCTGGCCGGGCCGGTACTGCACGGTGGTCGCCGCCGTGGCGTCGGCGGAGTCGACCGTGTTGACGTGGAAGCCGAGCGCGCGAAGCGCGGCGGCGTTTCGGCCGGCGAGCCCGGTGGTCGTGGTCCCGTTGAGCACGTCCAGTTCCACGCTCGACGCGGCGGCGGGTTTGGCCGCGGCGAGCGCGGGGTCGGCCGGCTTGCCCCGCAGCACGTTGATGAAGCCGGGCATCGCCGCGGTGTCGACGGAGACGATCGAGGTGGCCACGCCATCGGGGTAGATCATCTGCGGACCGTTGTTGGGAATCGTGGCGTAGTTGACTTCGCCGGCGGAGAGCCGTTCCAGCTGTCGGGCCAGCCCGATCGGGTCCAGCGCGGGGTCGGTGAACAGCGACGAGCTGACCGCGCGGAGCAGGTCGCGCAGCTTGAACGGGTTGAGCAGCACGCCACCGGACATCAGTTTCTTGAAGGCGGCGGACAAGAAGTATTGCTGGCGCTTGATCCGATCCAGGTCGCCGTTGGGCAGGCCGTGGCGTTGGCGCACGAAGGCGAGCGCCTGGGCGCCTTTGATGGTGGACCAGCCGGCGGGCAGATCGATGCCCGAGTAGCCCTTGCCGTACTCGTCGGAATCGGTGCTCGCGTTCTGCGCGCGCAGCAGGCAGACCGGGACCCCGCCGATCGCGTTGCTGATCCGGTAGAAACCGAGCGGGCTAACCTGCACGTAGTGATCGATGTGCAATCCGGTGAGCGCGTTGATGGTGCGGATGAGCAGGATGATTCCGGCGCTCTGAGCGCCGGCCTCGTCGGCGCCGCCGTCCTTGGCCGCGTTGTAGCCGTCCGGGTAGGCCGAATTGATCTTTCCCTTTCCGTGGCCGGGGATGGTGACCCACGAGTCACGGGGGAACGACACGACGGTGGCCTTGGACCCGTCCGCCGGCAAGTGCAGCACCATGATCGTGTCGGTGTTCACGCTGCCGCCGTCGTCCCCGGTTGACAGCGCCTTGAGCTCGGCGGGCGTCGCTCCCGCGCGGCTGTCGTTGCCGATCAGCAGGATGTTCTGATCGGCACCATCGGGGTCGCGCTGCCCAGCGGCGAGCGCCGGGACCGGCGCGCCGTGCGGGATGTCAGCAGTGAAGTTCTGGTACGCCGCCCAGGCCAGCCCGCTGCCGACCATGGCGAGCAGCGCGACGCCGGTGATCGTCGCGCGCAGGGCGACCCGGGAGCGGTAGCTCATGGGCGTGCCGTCCTCATGCGCGACCGCCATGCGGGCGGCCGGACCATCGCTGCGTCACGGCCCGAGGTTAACCCGAAGCCACGACAATTTCCGCTCGCCGCGCGAAGGCGATGCGATACTGCCAGGATGCGAGTTCTGGTCACCGGCGGTGCCGGATTCATCGGGTCCGCGTTCGTGCGCCGCGCCGTCGCCACCCGGCCGCAGACCCGCGTGACGGTGCTCGACGCGCTCACCTACGCCGGGAACCTGGCCAATCTGGCCCCGGTGCGCGAGCGGATCGAGTTCGTGCGCGGCGACATCGCCGACGCCGAGGTGGTCGATCGACTGGTGGCCGGCGCGGACCTCGTGGTCCACTTCGCCGCGGAGTCGCACAACGACAATTCGTTGCGCGACCCCGCGCCGTTCGTGCGAACCAACCTGGTGGGGACGTTCACGCTGTTGGAGGCGGTGCGCCGGCACGGGGTCCGCTATCATCACATCTCCACCGACGAGGTGTATGGGGATCTGGCGCTGGACGATCCGGCCAAGTTCACGCCCGAGACGCCGTACAACCCGTCCAGCCCGTACAGCTCGACCAAGGCCGGCTCGGATCTTCTGGTGCGCGCTTGGGCGCGCTCGTTCGGCGTCGCGGCCACAATCTCGAACTGCTCGAACAACTACGGGCCGTACCAGCACGTGGAGAAATTCATCCCCCGGCAGATCACCAATGTGCTGTGCGGGATCCGACCCAAGCTGTACGGCGCGGGGGCGAACGTGCGGGACTGGATCCACGTCGACGACCACAATGACGCGGTCTGGGCGGTCATCGACCGGGGCCGGATCGGGGAGACCTACCTGATCGGCGCGGACGGCGAGCGCGGCAACAAGGCCGTGCTGGAGCTGATCTTGGAGTTGATGGGCCAGCCGGCCGACGCCTACGACCGGGTGGCCGACCGCGCCGGGCACGACCTGCGCTACGCGATCGACGCCAGCAAGGCGCGCGCCGAACTGGGTTGGGCGCCAAGCTACCTGGACATGAGGGCTGGGCTCGCCCAGACGATCGAGTGGTATCGCCGACACGAGGAATGGTGGCGGCCCGGGAAAGCTGCCGTGGAAGCAAGCTACGCGGAGGTCGGCCAGTGAGCCGTTGGCTGGTGACTGGCGCTCGCGGCCAGCTCGGCAAGGACCTGGTGGCCCTGCTGGCGTCCGATAATGTGCTGGCCGTCGATCTCCCCGAACTCGACATCACCGACTCGGCAGTGGTGGCGGCGGCAGTCGCCGATTTCCGCCCGGACGTGGTGGTGAACGCGGCCGCTTACACCGCCGTCGACGCCGCCGAGAGCGACGAGGACGCCGCCTACCGAGTCAATGCCAGCGGGCCGGCCGTGCTCGCCGCCGCGCTCGCCGCGCGACCGGGCACCCGCCTGATCCACATCTCAACGGACTACGTGTTTGCCGGCGACGCCTCCCGTCCATACGAAGTGGATGACCCCACCGGGCCTCGGTCCGCCTATGGGCGCACCAAACTGGCCGGCGAGCAAGCCGTCAGGGAGTTGTTTCCGGAGCGCTCGCACATCGTGCGGACGGCCTGGCTGTACGGCGCGGGCGGCGCGAATTTCGTCAAGACCATGGCGCGGCTCGAGCGGACCCAGCAGACGGTGAACGTGGTGGACGACCAGCGCGGCTCGCCGACCTGGTCGGTGGACCTCGCGCGCGGGCTGGTCGAGCTGGGCCGGTCATCCGCTCCGGCGGGTGTGTACCAGTGCACCAACGGCGGGGACACCACCTGGTGCGGATTCACGCGCGCGATCTTCGAAGAGCTCGGCGCGGACCCGGGTCGGGTGGTGCCGACCACGAGCGAGGCGTTCCCCCGACCCGCGCCCCGGCCCGCGTACTCGGTGCTAGCCGACACCGCGTGGCGGCGCGCCGGGCTGGCCCCGCTGCCGCATTGGCGCGCCGCGCTGCGCGCCGCGTTCGCTCGCGACGGCGCGGCGTTTCGCTCGGAGGGCCCCAGCTAGGCGGCGGCAAGCGCGCAGGCGATCAGGATGCGGCGCGCCGATAGGCGGTCAGCGCTGCGGCAGCGCACGCGTGCCAGCTGTAGCGCCGCGCATGCGCCTGTCCGGCCTGCCGGGCGGCGGCGGACGGCGGCGCGGCGAGCAGCCGGGCGATCGCGTCGGCCCAACTGTCCGGATCGCCGCCGGTCACGAGCGTGGCGTGGTTGGCCAGCACCTCCCTGGTGACGGGAAGGTCCGCTGCAAGCACCGGAGTGCCGCAGGCCAGCGCTTCCAACGGTGGGATGCCGAAGCCCTCGTAGCGCGACGGGAAGGCCAGCCCGGCGGCGCCGGCCACCACTCGCTGCAACGTGGTGGTGTCCAAATATCCGGTGAGGATCACCGCGCCGGCGGGCAGCCGATCCAGCTGCAGCGACGGTCCCCATCCGGGCGGACCGGATAGCACCAGCGCTGGGGCGTCCGGGTCGGTCGCGCGCAGCCGCAGCAACGCCTCCAGCAGCACGGGCAGGTTCTTGCGCGGTTCCAGGGTGCCCACCGCGAGCAGATAGCGCTCGGGCAGGCTGAGCTGTCGGCGGAGCAGTTCGTCTGGAGCGCGAGCATCAAACCAGGTGGTGTCCACCCCGGGGGACGTGACCACGATCTCGTTGCGGGCGATCCGGTATTCGGCCGCGACCTCGTCGGCCATCGCCTCACTGAGCGCGCAAACCACCGACGCCCGTCGGACGCTGCGCGGCACCAGCTCTCGGTACCGCAATGAGTCCGCGCTCACCGTGTCCGGGAATCGTAGATAGCACAGGTCATGCACGGTGACCACTCCGCGCGCCCGAGCCGTTGGCGGCAGCACGAAGTTTGTGCCGTGAAAAACGTCGACCCGCCCGCACAGCCATTCCACCGGCGGCGCCTCGAATCGCGCCCAGGCCGCGCGTAGCAGCCGGGCCGGCACCGGGCGGGCGCGAGTCGTGACAGCGGTGGCGGCATCGGTCGCATCCGAACTGCCCGGGCCGGACACGGCGGCCGGCAAGGCCTCCCTACCGCGCAGCGTGAACGCGGTGGCCACAAGCTCGGGCCGGTCTTCGAGCGTGGGCAGCGTCTGGACCAGTCGTTGTGTGTAGACGCCAATCCCGGTGCGCGGGCCGAGTAACGGCGTGGCATCGATGCCGATGCGCAGTGTTGCGCTGGGGGTCATGTGCGTCAGCGCTCCTAGTCGGAATGGGCGGTGGTTTCCGCGCCCGGTGATACCCCGGGCCGCGCGCCATCGACTAGGTAGTGCCAAGTCTCGGCCGCGTAGTCGTCCCAGGTGCGCTCTGGACGGGCCTCGGCTTCGGCAGCCAGCCGGGCGTGGGTCGTGTCGTCGGTCAGCAGCTGCCGCAGCGCGGCCGCGATGGCGTGGTCGTCCCGTGGGTCGACCAGTAGGGCCCCGCCGGCAGCGGCGATTTCGCGCATGCTGCCAAAGTTCGAGGTGATCACCGGTGTGCCGCTGGCCAGTGACTCCGCCACCGGGAGGCCAAAACCCTCGTTAAATGAGGGAAAGACCGTGCATCGTGCAAGCCGGTACGCCGCCCAGAGGAGGTCATCGGACAGCCCGGCGAATGACTGGACGGGACGGCCCGCCGCCTGCAGTTGTGCCAGACGCTCGGCAAACCGATCGTTGTTCCACGAGTTCCCACCGAGGAAAGCGAGGGTGAAGGTGACTCCGTCCCGCCACAGGAGTTCGGCGGCATGCAGCACCGCCAGGTGGTTCTTGCGTGGCTCATGACTCCCGACGACCAGAACCATCGGTAGTCCAGGGACGGTCAAGAGGCGCTCGGCCTCGCGCAGGTGATGCTCAGTCGGCACCGACGCCTCGACCGGCAGCGCTATCGGCGCGATGTCCGGGCCGGGCACGCCGGTGCCGGCGAGCATAGCGCGCCATCCTGCGTATTCCTCTGTCGCGGAGTCCGAGATCGTCGCCACCCGATCCATGCGCGCGATCGCTGAGAGGTTCAGAGCGAATCCGCCAGCCACTCCGCTGTCGGTTGTCTCAGCCAAGGTGACCGGCACACAGTCGTAACCGATGGTCGCGGTGGCGGACCGCGAGTACTCGGCCAGCGCGCCCAGGGCGCGGGCGCGCGGCGGGTCGGTGGCCGGCTCCGGAATCACAAAGCTGCACCGCCACGGGACCAGGATCGACTGGACGGGAACCGGCCGATCCTGGTCACCGGGGCCGAACAGCGCGCGGCGCGCCTCGGCGGCGGTGAGCCGTCGCAGGTTCCGGAAACCCTTCGTCCAGCCGACGAGCACCGGGTGGTGGGCATCGTCCCAGCGGCGGGCCGTCTGTCGGGCGACCCGTTGGATCCCGGTAGCGAAACTGACCTGTGACGTGTGGTGCAGATCCACTAGGACCTGGTCGGTGACGATCTCCACGCCCGCCTGGTCCGGCCATTGCCAGCTCCCCCGCAGTGGCCGGGGGCCGCGTCGCAGCGCGGCGGCCAGGGCAGTCAATGGGCCGTCCACCCGGGCTTGGCGGGCCGCGGCAACCACTTCGGACTGGTGTGGCAGGCGACCGCCCAGCACCGCCAGAGCGAGCCAGATGGAGGACGGATCGACGGGGCGCAACGCCAGCTCCAGGTGACGCAGCAGCGCCGCGTCACTCGCCGCAGCGAGCGACGCGGCGGTTTCCGCGGGCTCCAGCGCGGACACGACAGCGCGCACCCGTGCCCGCAGCGGTTCGCGTGGACCGGCATGCGCGCGCCCGGCGGCCAGGAAGTGACCGAGTGACTGTCCGTAAGCCCGCTGTCCCATCATCGACGCGCCGCGCTCTCGTCGCTCGCGGCTCCGTTCGCGCCGCCGGAACCGGTCGCCGGCACTAGGTGCGACCACACATCGTCGGCATATCGCGCCCAGGAGCGACGCGCGACACCGCTGGTTTGCTGTTGGAGCCTCGCCAACTCGGCGTCGTCCACCAATAGTCTGCGCATCGCGGCGATGAGCGCATCGTCATCGCGGGGGTCGACCAGGACCGCGCCACTGGATTGGCCGACCTCGGCGGTGGCGCCGAAATTGGAGGTGATCACCGGTGTGCCGCACGCGAGCGATTCGGCCACCGGGAGCCCGAAGCCCTCATGCAACGAAGCGAAGACGGTGAACCTGGCGGTCCGGTACGCGCGAGCCAGGTCGGGCGTGCTCAGCTTGTGCTCGACCGTCACGGGATACCCGGCGCCACGGAGCGCGCTGACCTGACGGGGCACTTCGTCGTCCCAGCTGCTACCGCCGATCAGCCGAAGCTGGAAGCGATGTCCGTCCCCCCACAACGAGCGCGCGGCGAACAGCAGGGCGAGTTGGTTCTTGTGGGGCCCGAGGCTGCCCACGCACAGGACCGTCGGCTCGGCGCACGGATCGGTTCCGGTTGCGCGCTCGGTGATTGGGTCCTCGATCCCCTCGGTTGGTAACGGGCACTGGCTGACCGCTGGCCCAGCCAGCCCTTGTGAGGGGAGCATGTCGGCGAAGCCCTGGAACTCCGCTGCGGCTGAACCGCTGATGGCGACCACTCTCCGACAATGCTTTATCACGGTCAGATACCGCGCGAATCGGTCTGCGAGCCCGTCGGGCGCGAGTTCGGCGCTGGTGATAGGGATGGAGTCGTAGCCGATCGCGGCGACCTGATTGCCCGAGTGCTCGGCGAGCGCGGCCAACCTGTCGCAGGAGTTGATCTCCGGTGTCTCCGGGAGCACCAGCGTTCCTCGCCACGGCACAACCAGCCGCAGCGTGTCGTCCCGATCGGCCGCCTCGATCGCGGACTGGTCGTCTCGGGCCGTGGACGCGCCCTCCATCGTGGACCAGCTCAGCAGCCGGCGCTCCTCGCTGGCGGTGAGCGCGCGCAGCGCGCTGCCGCGTTGGGTCCAGGCCGCGAAGAACGGGTCGTGCGCGGCGCGCCAAGCGGGCGCGACTCTGCGCACAACCTGCTGGATCCCGGTGTGCAGGCCGTGTTTGGCGGTCTGGTCCACATCAACGACCACGCCGCCGGTGACGATCTCCAGGTGGCGGGCCGGTGACCCCTCGGACGCGTCGGCCAGCCCCTGAGCGACCAGCCAGAGCGCGGCGTCGCCGCGTGGCAGGAGCTCGAACGCGCGCCGGGTGGCCAGCACGTCGTCGGAGGTCGGCAACATGGAGGAGACCGCCAGTCGAAGCAACCACAGGTGATCGGCGCGCGGTTGGGGGTGGACAGCGCGCATCAGGTGGTCGAGCAGGATGGCCGCGTCCGTCGCTGGGTCCGGATGCCGCAGTGGCGCCGGGGTATC
>WQZC01000020.1 GCA_009780925.1 Actinomycetes bacterium
GGACGGGCGGTTCCCGTGGCAGCCGGGATACGCGATCGATCCGGGGGCGCAGCTGCTGTTGGGCGCGCCGCCGGAGTGACCCAGCCCGAGGGTGACCTGGCACGGGCGCCGCTCGCGCGGGTATGACCTCGCGGGTGTGACCTGGCGCGGGCGACGCTCGGACGTCAGGTTGGGGCGGGATCTCGGGCCCGCTCCGACCGCTCCGCCTGTTTAGCCTGTTTAGCCCGTTTTCGCCACCGCTCGATCCAGCTGGCGGCTAGATGCACCAGCACCGCGAGGATCCATCCGGCGAGGATGTCGAACACGAAGTGCTCGGCGCCGTAGACGAGCGTGAACCCCATGAAAAAGCAGTAGAACACCAGCAGCGGGCGCCACCACCGGTTGATCCGCCGCCACATGAAAACCGTGAACAGCACGATCCCACCGGCGTGCAGCGACGGCACCGCGGCCACCAGGTCGGCGCTGGCTTGGCCGGTCTTGACCAGTGTCCCAGCGAAGTTCAGGTGCAGCTCGTACAGCGCGCGGTAGACGATCCGGTCCACCCGGGTGGCCGCCCCCAAGTGCGTCTGGTGCATCGTGCCCAGTATCCCGCCGCTGGGCACGTAATACGGATTGATGTGCAGGCACGGCGGATCGTACGGGTGGTTGGCGATCTCGGCGGCGGTGCATTTGGCGGCGGCCCACGGCGGCGCCGCCGGGGTGAGCGCGAAGAACCCAAACGCCAGGAAGGACAGCGCGACGAAGCGCAGCGACCAGCGGTAGAAGTCCGCTCGGCTGCGCAGCCACAGCACCGCCGCGGTCACGTACGGCAGGAAGAAGAACGACAGGTAGCACAGCGCGACGAATGGCTCCCACCATTGCACCTGCGGGTAGAGGATGTTCTCCTGCAGCCACAGCGTCGGCTCGTGGCCGAAGAACAGCCAGCGGTCGAAATCGACCTGCGGGTGCCACCAGGTGGGCATTCCCATCGAATCGGAGATGCCGCGCAGGCGGTCATAGACGATCAGCACCGCAGCGAACGGCAGGAAGTCGATCACCACGGTGAGCACGTTGCGCCGCCCGATGCTCCACGCGATCAGACCGAGGCCGAAGCAGAACAGCAAGTCGGTCCGGGCCTGCGGAATGCCGCGCGCCCACAGATACCAGGCGAACCAGATGGCCCAGACGGTGAGCGCGACCCAGCGGACCCCGAGCAGCAACTCGTCGGTGATCCACGGCGGGCGACGCAGCCAGGCCGGGCGTCGCTGCCAGGCGGAACGCGCCGCCGACCAGGCCCTCGCGACCGCGGCGCGCGCGCGGGCTAGCTTCTGCATGGCTCTTTCCGTCGAATCGTGGACCGGCGATGCCGGCGCGCTCGGCGACCGTCACCTCAACTCCAAAACGTACCTTGTCGCCGCCGCGGCCTCGCCGGTGCTCGGGCGCGGCTGCCGAGTCACCGCCGCCCCGGCGCCGCTTGGATACTGCCCCGCTGGCGCCACTGGCACCGCCCGACCGCCGCCGGGGCGGCGCGCGGCCGTGCCGTCACCCCCGGTGGCCCTCTATGGTGACTCGTCGTGGGAAAGAACAACCGGGCCCGCCGGGCCGCGAAGGCCAAGCAACGCGCCAAACGCGCCGCCGGCGCGCCCGGGCGGACGGGATGGTCGGCGCAACCTGGTTGGTCGCCCGACGAGGCTTCCTCCGGCCACTTCGATCCTGGCGCGTTCAATCACGGGCACTCCGATTCTGGCCACTCCGGTCAGGCGCACTTCGATCCCAGCATCTTCGGCTCCGGCGTCTACGACAGCGGGGACTACGAGCCCAGGCGTCACGAGCGCGGGCGCTCCGATGCGCGCCGCCCCGAGCCCGGCTACTCGGGCTCGCGTCGCACCCAGACCGGACACTCCGAGCCGATCTTCAGCGACACCGAGACCGCCGAGCTGGCCTGGCTCGGCGCCGCGCGGATCGACCTCGGCGTGCGCTACCTGAGCTATCAGTGGACTGGCTTCGAACGGCTGGCTCGGCTGCCCGCCCGCGTGGTGCTGACCGTCGCCGAGCGGATGTTGCGCGAGCGGATCGGGTTGCTGTGGCAGAACGGCTGGCAGCCCGTCGAGTTGCGCCGGCAGGCCCGGCTGGCCAGCGCCTCCACCGCCGCCAGCCGCCTCACCGAGCTCGCCGTGGCCATCGAGGCGGGCCGGACACTGTCCACGGTCGACCCGATCCACCCGCACTGGCGGGCGCAGGCGGAGGAACTCGCCGCCGGGCTCATCGGTCGCGCCGATGGCTGGCTGGACCGCTGGGCGGCCGCCCAGGGCGACGGTCCCATCCGCGCCACGCACGAGGTGATCGCTGACGCGCTGGCGATCCTGTGGGCCTTGCCGCCGATCGACGCGCTCATCCCGCCGCCCGGCCGCCGCGCCACCCCTGGGGCCGGCGGCAGGGCCGACCGGTCGCGGGCCGCCGACCCGGTGCTGGAACGGGTGCGCAACCTGCTCGCCAAGGCCGAGTCCACCGAGTTCGAAGCGGAGGCCATAGCGCTCACCGCCAAAGCGCAGGAACTGATCACCCGGCACGCCATCGACGTGGCGTTGCTGTCCGCCGAGGACGACGGTCTGGGTCGCGAGCCAATGCTGATCCGGGTGCCGATCGACCCGCCCTACGCCGACGCCAAGTCGCTGCTGGCGCAGATCGTGGCCACCGCGACCCGATGCCGCGCGGTGTTCATGCCGCGCGTGTCGCACAGCAACATCGTCGGCCTGCCCGATGATCTCGCCGCCGTCGAGCTGCTGTTCACCTCGCTGCTGGTGCAGGCGCAACACGCGCTCGCCGAGGCCGGGCGCGACGCCCCTCCGGGCAGCCAGCCGCGCAGCCAACGCTTCCGGTCATCATTCCTGCTCGCCTACGCGCACCGCATCGGCGAGCGACTGGACGAGATCAACAAACACGTGTTCTCCGCCGCCGAGCAGGACTCGTCATCCTTCCTGCCGGTGCTGCGCTCGCAGGAGGACGCGGTGGCGGCGTTCATGGCCGAACGTTTCGGCAACGCCTACGCCAGCGCGGTGCGCGGCGGCTACAGCATGGCCGGCTGGTCCAGCGGCCTGATGGCCGCCGACCAGGCCCGGCTCAACGCCGGCCACCTGGACGCCCCCGCCGACTGAGCCGGCCGGAGCGGCGACCGGCCCATCGTTTGGACGCCATCCGGCTCAGGACCGCCACCGCTATCCCCGGCCAGTCGAGACGCGGCACGGGCCGTGCCTTGCTCGCCTGTGCGGATTGACCCTCAAGTCTTGTGCGTGATATAGCATCACGGACGTGTCGTTCGTCTATCTATAGGCGTGCGACTTGGATATCCAGGAGCTGTGATGGGCACTCCGAGACCGGCCGGCGGCTACCTGCCCAGGGTCGTTGACGCCAAGCTGCGCGCCAGCCTCGACGCGCTCGGCGCGGTCCTCATCGAGGGCGTCAAGGCGTGCGGCAAGACCACCACTGCCCGCCGCGCGGCGCGCAGCGAGGTGCTCCTCGACGCCGAGCCGGAAGCGGCCCGAAAAGTGGATCTCGACCCCCGCCTGCTGCTCGATGGCCGCGCGCCGCGCCTGCTCGACGAGTGGCAGCTCGCCCCGCCGCTGTGGAACGCGGTGCGCCGGGCGGTGGACGACCGGCAGACCGCCGGGCAGTTCATCTTGACCGGGTCGGCCATCCCGCAGCACGACCCGCGCCGGCATTCCGGCACCGGCCGCTTCGGCGCCATCGCGATGCGCACCATGACGCTGAGCGAGCAGCAGGCCGGCGTCCCCGCAGTGTCCGTCGCCGGGCTGTTGGAGGGCGCCGGTCCGACCCCGACCAACTGCCCACTCTGCGCGCGCGACTACCTGCGCCACGCCGCCATCGGCGGCTGGCCCGCGCTCGTCGGCCGCGATGAGCGCGCCGCCCGCGCCTACCTAACCGGGTACCTGAGGTCGGTCGTGGAGAACGACATCAGCGAGGTGTCCGGCGCGCCACGCGACCCGCGCCTGGTCCGGCGCGTGCTGCACGCCTACGCCCGCCAGCTGGCCCAGCCGGCCACGCTCGCCGCCATCGTCAAGGGCGCCGGGGCCAGCACGGCGGCCGACGCCCCCTCCCGGCACACCGCGCAGACCTATCTGGACGCCCTGCGGTTGATGATGATCATTGACGAGGTGCCGGCCTGGACGCCTCTGGTGCGCAGCTCCAAGCGATTGATCACCACTGCCAAGCGCCACTTCGCCGACCCGTCGCTGGCGGTGGCGCTGCTGCGTCTAACACCGGACCGCATGCTCGACGACCTGCGGATCGCGGACCGACTGTTCGACAGCCTCGCCGCCCACGATCTGCGCGTCCACGCCGACGCGGCGGGGGCATTCATCTACCACTACCGCGAGGCCGACGGCCGCCTGGCGGCTGACTACCTGTTGGAGACCCACGACGGCGAGCTGGTCGGCGTGCAGGTCCGGCTCGGCGAGGGTGAGATCGACGCGGCCGCGGACTCGTTGCGTCGGCTCGCCGCCCGGCTGCCGCGCAAGCCCCGGGCGCTGGTGGTGATCACCGCCACCAGCCTGGCGCACACCCGTCCGGACGGGGTGCACGTGGTCCCGCTCGGTCTGCTCGGCCCGTGACCGCCACTCCCCCGCGTTGGCCGCCGCTGCCCGACGCCGACCGCGCCCTCGGACCAGCGCCGCCACCCGATGCGCGCGCCGAAGCGGATGGTGACCCGCACGGCCCGGGCCGGGAACCGATCGCGGTACGGTCGCCCAATGCCCAAGACGATGGAAACGCCCGCCCCGATGGACGCCGCAAATCAGGCCGATAGCCCCCAGGCCGACACCCGCCAGGCCGATAACCCCCGGGCCGGCGATCCACAGACTGCGGCGCCCAGCGACGCGGTCTGGTTCCCCGAGCGAATCGTCGCGACCGCGCGCGCTGCCGCGTTCGTGGTGCCACCCACCCGCACCGGCGACCGCTCGCGGGCCGGGCTGTGGTTCGGCCCGCTGGACGGCGCCCCGGGCCGCATCGCCGAGGACGAGCCAGCCACCAACCTCGCCTTCGACGCCGACGCCGCCACCCTCGCCTACGCGGTCAGCGACGGCGACCGCTCGGCGCTGGTGCTGCGCGCCACCGACGGCACCGAGCTGGCCCGAATCGCGCTGCCCGGGGTGGCGGAGGCGGTGCGTCAAGTCGAGCCGGCGGCGCCCGGCGGCGCGCGCGCCTGCCACGTGCTGATCGCCGAGCCGGGCGCGGACACCGCCTCGCTGACCTCGGGCAAACCGTTGCGCGGCGAGGCTCCGGTGGCCCGCTCCAGCGAGGCTCCGGTCGGCTGGCGGCGTGTTTGGCGGGTCGAGCTGCCGTCCGGGCGCATCGCCCCGGTGACCCCGGCACGGCTAACGGTGTGGCAGTTCGATCAGCTGCCGGACGGACGCCTGGCCGCGGTCACCAGCGACGACCCGAGCGAGGCTGGCTGGTACCACACCACCCTGACGCTGCTCGGCCCCAGCCCGGACGATCGCGAGGAATTGCACGTTCCGGAGTGGACCGTCGGCGCGGTCACCGTCAATCCCGCCGGCACCAAAGTGGCGTTCATCGAGGGCTGGACCAGCGACCGCGGCCTGGACACCGGCGAGGTCCGGGTGCTCGACCTGGCCACCCGCGAGCTGACCGCGCTGCCCATCGACGATGTGGACGTGACCTGGCTGGGCTGGCGCGGCCCAGGCGCCGCCGGCCCGGACGCTGCCGAGACGGGCGCGGCCGGCGCGGTCGCGCGCGACGGCGGCTCCGCCGCCGGCGACCGACTCTGGTTCGCCGGGTGGCGCGGCCTGGGCATGGCCTGGGGGAACGTCGCCGCCGACGGCGCCGTGACCTCCCACGCGGCGGACGCCGCGCTGGTCAACTCGCGCTGGCACCCCGAGGTGGTCCCGATCGACGCGGGCCGCGCGCTCACCGGCCACTCGACCGAGACCCGCCCGCCCGAGGTGGCGCGGCTCGATCCCGACGGCGCGGTGACGCCCTGGTCCACGCTGAACGCCGGCGTCGACCGGGCGCGCGGCTTCACCGTCGAAAAGGTGCGCTGGCGCCACGCCGGGATGGAGTTGGATGGGCTGCTCGCGGTGCCGACCGGCCGGCCCGGGCCGCATCCGCTGGTCGTCGAAGTGCATGGCGGGCCGAGCCTGGCGCACCACCACGCCTGGCCGGTCAGTTGGGCGGAGACGCTCGCCACGGCCGGTCACGCCATGTTCCTGCCAAATCCGATCGGCGGGCCCGGGCACGGCCAGCCGTTCGGCCGGGCCAACCTCGGCGACCCGGCGGGTGTGGAGTTCGACCAGGTGCTCGCCGGCGTGGACGCCCTGGTCCGCGACGGCCGCGCCGACGGCGAGCGGGTCGCGGTGATGGGCGCGAGCTACGGCGGCTACCTGTCCGCGTGGGCGGTGGCGCGCGGCGCCGTGTCTCCAGACGGGCACCGGTTGCGCGGTGGGGTGGTGATCGCCGGGATCTCCAATCTGATCAGTTGCTGGGGCACCGCGAACAACGCCCCGTTCTATGACCGGCTGTGCGGCGGCAAACCGGGTCAGGCCCGGCCGTGCTACCTAGACCGGTCGCCGATCACCCACGTCGGTCCGGACTCGCTGCCGACGCTGATCCTGCACGGCGAGGCCGACCAGTGCGTCCCGGTCAGCCAGGCGCGGGAGCTGTACGCCGCGCTCGCCGACGCGGGCCGGCCCGCAGAACTGGTGATCTACCCCGGCGAGGGGCACCAGACGCAGGCCATCGAGCATGTGCGCGACCAACGCGCGCGAATCCTGGCGTTCCTGGCGCGAATCTTCAGCTAGGCGGCCGCGCCGCAACGGCGCCACCGCGCACCGCTTGATCAAGTCGCGTTTGGCGCGAAAACTTCGCGCCAAACGCGACTTGATCAACGCTTGGGCCGACCGCGCCAACCATTGCAACCCGGCGCGTGACGACGTTCGTCGGGCTACTCGTACGCGGCCAGTGGCGGGCAGGCGCAGATCAGGTTCCGGTCGCCGTAGGCGCCGTCGATGCGGCGCACCGGCGGCCAGTACTTGGCGGTCGGCTCCACCCCGGCGGGATAGACGGCCAGCGCCCGGGAGTACGGGTGCGCCCACTCGGCGGTCAGGCACGCGGCGGTGTGCGGGGCGTTCACCAGCGGGTTGTCCTCGGCCGGCCAGTCGCCGGCGGCGACCCGCTCGATCTCGCCATGAATCGAGATCATCGCCGCGACGAACCGGTCCAGCTCGGTCAGGTCCTCGGACTCGGTCGGCTCGACCATCAGCGTCCCGGCCACCGGGAAGGACATGGTGGGCGCGTGGAAGCCGTAGTCGATCAGGCGCTTGGCCACGTCGTCCACGGTCACGCCGGTGCGCTTGGTGATCTCGCGCAGGTCGAGCAGGCACTCGTGCGCCACCAGCCCGCGCGCCCCCGTGTACAGCACCGGGTAGTACGGGGCGAGCCGGTGCGCCAGGTAGTTCGCCGCGAGCACCGCCGCGCCGGTCGCGGCGGCCAGCCCGTCCGGCCCCATCAGGCGCAGGTAGGCCCAGCTGATCGGCAGGATCGAGGCCGACCCCCAGGGCGCGGCGGCGACCGCGCCGGCCCCGCCCGCCGGCCCGGCCTCGGGCCGCAGCGGATGGTTGGGCAGGTGCGGGGCCAGGTGCGCGCGCGCCGCGATCGGCCCGACGCCCGGACCGCCGCCGCCGTGCGGGATGGCGAACGTCTTGTGCAGGTTCAGGTGCGAGACGTCCCCGCCGAACCAACCCGGCCGGGCCTGACCCAGCAGGGCGTTCAGGTTCGCCCCGTCGATGTACACCTGTCCCCCGGCGGCGTGCACGGCGGCGCACACCTCGTCGATGTGGTCCTCGAACACGCCATGCGTGGACGGATAGGTGATCATGATCGCCGCGAGCCGGTCGGCGTGCTGGGCGATCTTGGCGCGCAGGTCGGCCAGATCGATCGCTCCCTGCGACCCGGAGGTGGCCACCACCACCACGCGCATCCCGGCCATCGCCGCACTGGCCGCGTTGGTGCCGTGCGCCGAGGCTGGGATCAGGCACACGTCGCGTTCGCCCTGCCCGCGCGCCCGGTGGTAGCCGCGAATGGCCAGCAGCCCGGTGAACTCCCCTTGCGAGCCGGCGTTGGGTTGCAGCGACACGGTGTCGTATCCGGTGATCTCGGCCAGCCAGCGGCACAGGTCGGCGAACAGCTCGCGGTACCCGGCGCATTGCTCGATCGGCGCGAACGGGTGCAGCTCGGCGAAGCCGGGCAGGGTGATCGGCTCCATCTCGGTGGCCGCGTTCAGCTTCATGGTGCACGAGCCGAGCGGGATCATGCCCCGGTCGAGCGCGTAGTCGCGGTCCGCCAGCCGGCGCAGCAGCCGCGTCATGGCGGCCTCGGAGCGGTGCTGGTGGAACACCGGATGGGTCAGGAACGCCGACTGCCGCGCCGCGGACCCAGCCGGCGCGGCAGCGGCAGCAGCGGCGGGAGTGGGAGCGGCCGACTCGGCGGCGGCCAGCGCCGCGTCCAACCGGTCCACGTCGGCGGCCGTCAACGTCGTGCCGAACGCCCGCCACAGCGCCACCAGGTGGCCGCGCTCGGTCTTCTCATCGCACGACACCCCGACGGTGTCCGCGTCCACCCGGCGGATGTTGATGCCCTCGGCGAGCGCGGCGGCCACCAGCTCGTCGGCCCGGCCCGGCGCGGTCACCGTCACCGTGTCGAAACGGGGCGCGCCCAGCACCGCGCAACCGCTCTCGGCCAGCCCGGCGGCCAGGACAGCGGCCAGCCGGCGGACCCGCGCGGCGATCGCGACCAGCCCGTCCGGGCCGTGGTAGACGGCGTACATGGCCGCCATGACGGCCAGCAGCGCCTGCGCCGTGCAGATGTTGGAGGTGGCCCGCTCGCGGCGGATGTGCTGCTCGCGGGTCTGCAGCGCCAGCCGGTAGGCTGGCGCCCCGTCGGCGTCCACCGAGACGCCGACCAGCCGCCCGGGCAGCTGGCGCTCCAGTCCGGCGCGCGCCGCCAGGTAGCCGGCGTGCGGGCCGCCGAAGCCGAGCGGCACCCCGAACCGCTGCGCGCTGCCCACCGCCAGATCCGCGCCGACCTCCCCAGGCGGGGCCAGCAGGGTCAGCGCCAACGGGTCGGCGGCCACGGTGACCAGCGCGCCGCGCTCATGCGCCGCCGCGACCAGCGGGCGCAGGTCGCGGATCGCCCCGGACGCGCCGGGGTACTGCACCAGCAGCCCGAACATCCCGCCCGGGCAGTCCGGCAGCGGCTGGTCCAGGTCGTGCACGCACACCCGCAGGCCAAGCGGCTCGGCCCGGGTGCGCAGCACATCGATGGTCTGCGGCAGCGCGTCGGCGTCCACCACGAACACCTCGCCGGTGCGGACGGCGCGGTGCGACAGCGCCATCGCCTCGGCGGCGGCGGTGGCCTCGTCCAGCAGCGAGGCGCCGGCCACCGGCAGCGCGGTCAGGTCGCAGATCATCGTCTGGAAGATCAGCGCCGCCTCCAGCCGGCCTTGGCTGATCTCCGGCTGGTAGGGGGTGTAAGCGGTGTACCAGGCCGGGTTGCACAGCACGTCGCGGCGGATCACCGCCGGGGTGATGGTGTCGTAGTAGCCCAGCCCGATCATCGCGGTGCGCACCTGGTTCTTCGCGGCGAGGGCGCGCAACTCGGCGGCGACCGCCGGCTCGGACTCGGCCGGCGGCAGTTCGGGCGCCCGGGCGTCGCGGATGTGCGCCGGGATCGCGGCGGCCATCAGCTCCTCGACGGAGGCGAAGCCCAGCTCGGCGAGCATCCGCTGGTGCTGCGCGGCCGCCGCGGCGCCGATGTGCCGGGCGGCGAACGGCTCGGCGCGCTCCAGCTCGGCGAGCGTGCGCGCGGGCGCGGCCGGGGCCGGAGGTGCGGCCATCGCGCCAGCGGGCGCGGGCGCGGAGTCGGAAACAGAAGACGGGGGGACCATGCGATCGCTCCAATCGCGACACGGTTCCGGGCGCCGGTCGGCGCGCGGGCCCCGTCTGTCAGGTGGCGCGCCGCACTACCTTCCAGAGCGACCTGGGACGCGGCGCCGCCGGGGGCCAGAGCCTGCTGCGGCTGCGAGCCACCGGGGACGCGGGGTCCCGGCCCGCGCGGTCCTGGTGCCTGAGAGGTTCCGGGGAGGTTGCCCCTTCGGCGCCGCCGACGTCGACCGCCGACGGACTCTCCCGCACGGGTGAAAAGCCACTATTGACGCTACCAGCGCGCTCGCCCGAGCGCGCGGCGCGGGCCGCGCTCAGCTCGCCACGCGGCGACGGCGCCGTTGCGCCAGCTCATCCACCGCCGGCGCCAGCGGCGTGGGGGCATCGGCCGCGCCGTCCACCCGTTCCCCGGGCAGCGTGGCCAGCGAGCCGACCAGCTCGCGCAGCGCGCCGCTGACCGCGATGCCGAACACGCCCTGACCGCCGCGCAGCAGGTCCACCACCTCTTCGGAGGAGGTGCACTCGTACACCGTGGTGCCGTCCGAGAGCAGGGTGATCGCGGCCAGATCGGACACCCCGCGCCGGCGCAGGTGATCCACCGCGATCCGGATGTTCTGCAGCGACACCCCGGCGTCGAGCAACCGCTTGATCACCTTGATGACCAGGATGTCCTTGAACGAGTACAGCCGCTGGCTGCCCGAGCCGGCGGCCGAGCGCACCGACGGCTCGACCAAGCCGGTGCGGGCCCAATAGTCCAGTTGGCGGTAGGTGATGCCGGCGGCGGCGCAGGCCACCGGGACGCGGTAGCCCAGGCGCTCGTCCGGGGCGATGTCCGAGGCGGCGAACAGCGCGCCCTGCTCGGGCTGGACCGACTTCCGGGCCTCGGCCATTCGCCGCCTCCTACCTTTCGCGAATCCCACCACGGTAGTTCGCTAGCCGCGACACTAGGGCTGCGGCCGGTGGCGGGTCAACACGACGCGCGGTCTCGTGGCGCAATTCATAACCCTTGACTTGAGGTTGATACCGACGGAGCCGCGCGAGCACCGCGTCCGCCGCTGGCCCCGAAGACCGCACCGGCTCGGTGGTCCCGAGCGCCGCGTCAGCCGTCGGTCGCGAAGTCCTCCGGGGTCACGTTGTCCAGGAACTCGCGGAACCGCTCCACCTCGTCCTCCTGCTCGTCGGGGATCTCGATCCCCGCCGCGTCGAGCACCTCGTTGCGGCCGTAGATGGCGACCTCGCAGCGCAACGCCAGCGCCACCGCGTCCGATGGCCGGGCGCTCACCGAAACTCCGCCGGCGAAACGAAGCTCGGCGTAGAAGACGTCGTCGCGCAGTTCGGTGATATGCACCGATTCCAGCTTCGCGCCGAGCGCCTCGACCACGTCGCGCAGCAAGTCGTGGGTGAGCGGGCGGGCGGCCTGGATCCCCTGTTGGTGGAACGCGATCGCTGAGGCCTCCGGCGCGCCGATCCAGATCGGCAGGTAGCGCGGGCCGTCCGCCTCGCGCAGCAGCACCACCGGCTGGTTGGCCGGCAGCTCGACGCGTACCCCGACCACACGCAACAGATGCACGAGCACGTCCCTTCGAACTGCGTTCCACTTCGACGCTACACGCTCGGCGCACCACCCGGGGCACTCGCCGCGCGGCCCGCCGCACGCGCTGGGGGCCGCGCCCGGTCAGTCAGGCGCGCCAGCCCGGGCGCGTGGCTCAATCACCGGGCGGCGGAGCCCCGGTGATTGAGCGCAAGCCGATCTGCACCAGCGTGGCGTGCAGCTGAACCGACAACGCGGCCAGCTCGCGGACCGCTTCCTCGGCGCGCGCCTTGGCGTCCGCGCTGTGCTGTTTGGCGATCGGCCCGACCACCTGGGAGAACAGCCCCACCTCGCGTTGCGCGGCGCTGCGGAAGGCGCGCAGATGCCGGCCCTCGATGCCGAACCGGGCCATCTGTCCGACCACCGTGCCGATGGCCAGCGCGTCGTCGTCGTAGCGGCCGCCCGGGAGCGCCGCCACCAGGTCGAACTCCTCCAGCTCGCGCAGCTGGGCGGCGGTCAGCCCGGTCGCGTTGAGCAGCTCGTCGCGCGACAGCCGCAGCGACGGCGGCGCCGGCTGGAAGTGCTCGGCCGTCGGCGCGTTGTCGGCGATCGCCAGGTGCGCCAGGCGCGGCGCGCCGCCCCAACCCGACGGCGCCCGGTCCATGGCGTCCAACTGGTCCTTGATCACCCGCAGCGGCAGGTAATGGTCGCGCTGCTGGGTCAGCACATAGCTCAGCCGGGCCACGTCGGCGGCGGTGAACTTGCGATACCCGGCCGGGGTGCGGTCCGGATGCACCAGACCTTCGGTCTCCAGGAACCGGATCTTGCTGATGGTGACGTCCGGGAACTGCCCACGCAGCTGGTTGAGCACCTCACCGATGGACAGCGTGCCGCGCGGACGCGGATCAACAGCCGGAGCCGTCACCCGCCCGCCCCCGTCCCACCGCGCGCCGAACCGGTCAGGTACACCAGCCGGAACTTGCCGATCTGCACCTCGTCGCCACCGCTGAGCGGCCCGGACTCGACGCGCTCCCGGTTGACATAGGTGCCGTTGAGCGAGCCGACGTCGCGCACCGCGAAGCCGCCGTCCGCGCTGTGGAACTCGGCGTGCCGGCGCGAGACGGTCACGTCATCCAGGAAGATGTCGCTGTCCGGGTGCCGGCCGGCGGAGGTGACCGGCTGATCGAGCAGGAAGCGGCTGCCGGCGTTGGGCCCCCGCTTGACCACCAGCAGCGCCGAGCCGGGCGCCAACGCGTCCACCGCGCCCTGGTGCGCCGCCGCGGAGAAGTCCGGGTCGACCTCCGGGCCGGAGCCGGTGATGGGGGGCAAGCCCGCAGCGGGGATGACGGTGGTCGCCTCCGCGCCCGCGGGCCAGTCAGACTCGGGCAGGGGCGCGCCGCACTGCGCGCAGTACCGACTGCTGCGCAGGCTCTCGCTGCCACACGCGGTGCAGAACACTCGCGGCTACACCCTTTCTGTCCTCAGGCCGACGCACGCTGACTGGGCGGTCGCGGCAACCGGTCGTGAGCGTAGAGCCCCCGTTCGGTGAGGGTCGACCCCGGTCGAGCCAGGGCCGCCATCAACCGCCCAACGCGCCATACGCCCCGGCATCCAACAGGCCCGCCACCTCGCCGGAATCCGCGGCTTCGATCTCAATTATCCAGCCCTCGCCGTACGGGTCGGAGTTGAGCAGCTCGGGCTGGGCCTCCAGCGCCTCGTTGCGCGCGGTCACCGCGCCGCTCACCGGGGCGTACAGGTCGGACACGCTCTTGGTGGACTCGATCTCCCCACACGCCTCGCCCTTGGCCACCACGGCCCCGAGCGCGGGCATGGACACGTACACCACATCGCCCAGCGATTGCTGCGCGAAGTCGGTAACCCCGACGCGGACCGACGGCCCGTCGCCACTCACCCACTCGTGCTCAGCGGTGTATCTCAACTCGGCAGGAACCTCAGGCATCGGCGCCACCGGTCCTTTCATCGTCGCGGCTTTGGACCCGACCCTACCGGCCGCGCGTGAACCACTGACGCGCTCCATCCCCAGTTGCTGTCTCGACCTCCCGGCGCCCCCCGGACGGGCTCGCGCTCACGACCCGGACTGGGTCGCGCTCACGACCCGGAAGGCGTCGCGCTCACGAGCCGGAAGGGGTCGCGTAGCGCGGCTGCGGCGCGGCCCGCACCGCGCTGACGCGGACCGTCTGCTGCTGCGCCACGGTGAGTTCGCCGCCCGCGTTGCGCACTGTCGCGGCCACCCCGCCGGGGATGTTCAGCGCCGTGTCCAGCGTCTTCGGGTCGCCGATCGCCAACACCACGTACGGCGGCGCGAGCGCCTGCCCGTCCACCGCGACGCCGCCCGTCGCGGCCCCCGTCGCAGCGTCAGTCGCGACTCCCGCCGCGCTCGCCGTCGCGCCGGCCGCAGTCCCGTCCGCCACCGCGGTGAACGCGGTGGACACCCCGACCCGCACCGGACCGAACTGGATCGCCTCCGCGCCCGCCCCGCGCAGCTCCTCCACCACGTCCAGCAGGTCCTCCGCGCTCAGCGCGCGCTGCGGGTCGGTGATGGTGACGGTCACCCCCGGCCCGTGCGCCGGCGCCGTGCCGAGCAGCACCGACAACGTCTCCAGCTCCTGGTTGGCCTGTTCCCGGGCCGCCGCGCTCTGATCCCCGCTGGCCTGCAACTGGGCCAGATCCGCCTGCAGCTCGGCGATGCGCCGGCGCAGCCGGTCCGCGCCCAGGTTCTGATCGTCGAGGATCTGCACCAGATCCGAATCACTGGCTGCGCCCAGGTTGTCGCTGGACGAATGCGAGTGCACCTGCACCGCGATGGCGAAGCCCAACAGCCCCACCAGCACCCCGATCAGCGCCCCGGAGCGCCAGTGCCGGACGGTCGCGCGCCGCGGTGGCATTGGCTCGGCTCCGCGCTCGCCGCGCTCCTCGGGTCCTTCCGGCCCCGCGCCGCCCGCTCGCTGTCGCCGCACGCCACTCACGCCCGGAAGACGTGGCGGCGGATGGCCGCCGCGTTGCCGAAGATGCGGATGCCCAGCACCACCACCACCGCCGTGGACAGCTGCGCCCCCACGCCTAGCTTGTCGCCCAGGAACACGATCAGCGCGGCGACCACCACGTTGGACACGAACGACACCACGAACACCTTGGCGTCGAAGATCTTGTCCAGCCGGGCGCGGACCCCGCCGAACACCGCGTCCAGCGCGGCCACCACCGCGATCGGCAGGTACGGCTCGATCCACCCTGGCACGGTGGGCCGCAGGATGAGCCCGACGATGATGCCGACGACCAGCGCCGCCGCGGCGATCACCGGGTCCCTCCCGCCGCGTAGCGCAGCGTCGCCGGCCCGCCGGCGGGCAGCGTCATCCGATTGACCTGGGTGAGATGGAAGCCGCCCCCGCGCAGCGCGGTGAGCGTCTGGTAACGGCTGGCGACGGCGCTGTCGGCGAACGCGGTGATGAGCAAGTCGGGGTCCCCTATCGCGCGGATCGTGTACGGCGAGCCGATCGGCTGGAAATCGACCAGCACCGCGTCCCCGGCGACGCGGATGGTCGAGGTGGGCGTCAGCCGGATGCCGTTGACGGCGATGGCTTCCGCGCCGTCACGCCACAGCTCGTTCACCACGGCGCGGATGTCGCGGTCGGTGAGCGACGGCGCGGTCACCGGGGCGGCGGCGCCGTTGCCGCCAGCCATGCCGTTGCCACCCCCGGCCACGTTGCCGGCCACAACCGCGTCGCCCCCGGCTGGCGCCGCCGGGTCGGCGAGTTCGACCTGCGCGCCGGGTCCGGTGACGGCGCGCGCCCCGGCGGCCAGCTCGGCGCTGGCCAGCCCCGCCGGCGCGCTGGCGCCCAGCGCGGCCGAGCGCAGCCGGTCGATCTGTCCGGTCAGCTCAGCCGCCTGGGCGCTCAACGCGGCGGTGTCCGCGCGGGCCTGCGCCACGCGGGCCACCAGCGCGGCGCGCACCCGGGTGGCCTCCGGGGCGGCGCGGTGGGTCTGCACATACCCCAGCGCGGCGGTGAAGCCGACCAGCAGGCATCCGGCGGCGAGCAGCGGCCGTTCCAGCCAGCGCCGCCTCGGGCCGGTTCGCGCGGCGGCCGCCGCGTAGCCGGGGTCGAGCGGGTCCGCGATCAGCTCGCGCAGCAGCGCGGCCGGTCCGCCCCGGGCACTGGGTCCGGGCCCGCTAGGCGGCTGTGTCACCGCGTGTCACGCTCCCCTCAACGCTCCCCCGGACCAGTTGGAAGGCCTGCCGCACGTAGAGCGCGCCGGCCCACAGGTATAGGCCAGTGCCCCAGATGGTGAACGCCCACGCGATCGGATGCGCCACCGCGCCCACCCCGTCGTCGCGCGCGCCCAACAGCAGCAGCGGGAACGCGTAAAGCAGCGCGAACGTCGCCGCCTTGCCGAGGTAGTGCACCGGCGGCGGCCCGAAGCCATGCCGGCGCAACGCCAGCAGCGGGATGCCCAGCAGCGCGTCCCGGCCCACCAGAACAGCGGCGAGCCACCACGGGATGATGTGCCGCAGCGTCAGCCCGACCAGGGTGGCCAGGATGTACAGCCGGTCCGCGGTGGGGTCGAGCAGGGCGCCCAGCCGACTGGTCTGGTTCAGCTTGCGGGCCAGCACCCCGTCCGCCCAGTCAGTGAATCCCGAGACCGCGAGCACCACCAGCGCGGCGAGGTCTTGGTGCGGCCCCAATAGCAGCCACAGGAACAGCGGCACCCCGGCCAGCCGCGCCACCGAGAGCGCGTTGGGCACGGTGAGCACTCGGTCCGCGCCCACGCCTGGGGTCACCTTGGTTCCCACCTGCCCTGTCGAATCGGTTGACGGTTGCTTGGTTGACGGATACGCGGTTGACGGCTCGTCCCGCACTGATCGCGCCCCGGCTCGTTCACCACACGGTAACCGAGATCGCGGCCGATTCCGGGGCCGACACTCACGGCGGCGCGAATCTGGCTGGCGGGGCCGATTCCCGAGCCGGCAGGCGTCGGTCTCCTTGATCAAAGCGCGTCTGGCGCGAATTATTGGCCCCAAACGCGATTTGATCAAGGGGTGGCGAGCCCGGGCCGGGCCGCCGCCAGCGGACGCCTTGTCGGCGCGCCCGCCCGAATCCCGTAAGTGAATAAGTAGTAGGCTAGCCACACCACTTCCCGCAAGCCTTTTGGAGCAGCCATGGCGAATCGTGTGCTGGTGGCCGGCGTCGGCATGACGCCCTTCGCCACTCCCCGCAAGAGCGAAACCTACGACGTGTTGGCCAACAAGGCGGTGACCGCCGCGATCGCCGACGCGGGCGTCGCGTACTCCGCCGTGGAGCAGGCCTACGCCGGCTATGTGTACGGCGACTCGACTTCTGGCCAGTTCGTTTTGTACCAGGTCGGGATGTCCGGAATCCCGGTGGTGAACGTCAACAACAACTGCTCCACCGGCTCCACGGCGCTGTGGCTGGCGCGCCAGGCGATCGAGTCGGGCGCGGCGGATTGTGTGCTCGCGGTCGGCTTCGAGCAGATGCGCCCCGGGGCGCTGGAGATGCAGTGGACCGATCGGCCCAGCCCGTTCGTCCGCTTCGACGAGGTGATCACCGCCGCCACCAACGCCGACCCCGGCCCGCTCGCCCCGCGCTACTTCGGCGCCGCCGGCCAGCAGTACGCCGACCGCTACGGCATGGACCCGAGCGTGTTCGCGAAAATCTCGGTCAAGGCGCGCCGGCACGCCGCCAACAACCCCTACGCGGTGTTCCGCGACCAAGTCACCGAGCGGGAGGTGCTGGACTCCCCGCACATCTACGGCCCGCTCACCCGGCTGCAGTGCTGCCCGCCCACCTGCGGCGCGGCAGCGGCGATCCTGGTCAGCGAGCAGTACGCCCGCGCGCACGGGCTGCGCACCGAGGTGGCGATCGCCGCGCAGGCGATGACCACCGACACCGAGGCCAGCTTCAGCGGCGACATGATGTCTTTGGTGGGCTACGACATGGCCCGCGCCGCCGCCGATCAGGTGTACCAGGCCGCCGGGGTCGACCCGCGCGATGTGCGCGTGGTGGAGCTGCACGACTGCTTCACCACCAACGAGCTGCTCAGCTACGAGGCGCTGCGGCTGACCGACGAGGGCACCGCGGAGAAGTTCATCGCCGACGGCGACAACACCTACGGCGGCCGGGTGGTCACCAACCCGTCCGGCGGGCTGCTGTCCAAGGGCCACCCGCTGGGCGCGACCGGGCTGGCGCAGTGCGCCGAGCTGAACTGGCAGCTGCGCGGCGAGGCCGGGCCGCGCCAGGTGGACGGCGCCTCGGTGGCCCTGCAGCACAACATCGGCCTGGGTGGCGCGGCCGTGGTCACCCTGTACGAAAAGGTGCGCTGACGGGCGCCGCGCGCCCGGGCCGCGCGCAGACCCGCCGAAACAGTTGCGGCGCGGCCATTGGCGGCGCCGCCCGAATCGCATTGGAGGACTGAACTAGCTATGTCAGCACTGGACGGCAAGACCGCCATCGTCTCCGGCTCGGGCCGGGGCATCGGCCGCGAGATCGCGCTCAAACTGGCCGCGCACGGCGCCGCCGTGGTGGTCAACGACTTGGACGCCGAGCCGGCCGAGCAGACCGTCGCCGACATCAAGGCGCGCGGCGGACGGGCCGCCGCCTGCGTCGGCTCGGTCACCGACGCCGACTTCGGCACGCGGTTCGTCGCCACCGCGGTGGATGAGTTCGGCGGGCTGGACATCATCGTCAACAACGCCGGCTACACCTGGGACACCGTGATCCAGAAGATGTCCGACGAGCAGTGGGACGCCATCTTGGACGTCCACCTCAAGGCCCCGTTCCGCATCCTGCGCGCCGCGCAGCCGGTAATCTCCGCCGCGGTCAAGGCCGCGCGCGAGGCCGGGCAGGAGGCGCCGTGCCGCAAGGTGGTCAACATCTCCTCCATCGCCGGGCTCGGCGGCAACGCCGGCCAGGCCAACTACGCCGCCGCCAAGGCCGGCGTCACCGGGCTGACCAAGACGTTGGCCAAGGAGTGGGGCCGCTACAACGTCACCGTCAACACCGTCGCCTTCGGCTTCATCACCACCCGGCTGACCGAGGCCTCCGCCGGCGGGTCGACCATCGACGTGGCCGGGCGCACCATCAAGGTCGGCGTCAACCCGGATCTGCTGCACTCGATGTCGCAGATGATCCCGCTGGGCCGGCCGGGCACGCCGCGCGAGGCGGCCGGCGCGGTGTACCTGCTGTGCTCCCCCGATTCGGACTACGTCAGCGGCCAGACGCTGATCTGCGGCGGCGGGTTCTTCTTCTGATGCGCCGCGACCTGTTCGAGGCTGATCACGAGGCGTACCGCGACAGCCTGCGCGCGTTCCTCGCCAAGCATGTGACGCCGCACTACGCGCAGTGGGACTCCGACGGCATCGTGCCGCGCGAGCTGTTCGCCCAGTTCGCCGAGCTGGGCGCGTTCGCCTGCGTGCCGGAGGAGTACGGCGGGGCCGGCATCGACGACATCCGCTTCTCCGCGGTGCTGGCCGAGGAGTCCGCCCGGGCGGCGGTGGTGCCCGCCACCATGGGGGTGGCGCTGCAAGCCGACGTGGTGATGCCGTACTTCCTGCGCGGCGCCAACGACGAGCAAAAGGCCCGCTGGCTGCCCGGCATCGCCGCCGGGGAGCTGATCACCGCGATCGCGATGACCGAGCCGGGCACCGGGTCCGACCTGGCCGGGATCCGCACCAGGGCCGAGCGCGACGGCGACCACTATGTGGTCAACGGCGCCAAGACCTTCATCACCAACGGCATCAACGCCGACCTGGTGGTGACCGCGGTGCGCACCGGGCCGGACCCGCACGCCGGGCTGAGCCTGCTGGTGATCGAGCGCGACACCCCGGGGTTCACCCGGGGCCGCAACCTGGACAAGGTCGGGCTGCACGCCCAGGACACCGCCGAGCTGATCTTCACCGACGCGCGCGTGCCGGCGGCTAACCTGCTGGGCAACGAGGGCGACGGATTCGGCGCGCTGACCCACAACCTGGCCAAGGAGCGGGTGTGGTGCGCCATGTCGGCCACCGCGCAGGCCGCCGTCGCGCTGGACTGGACCATCGCCTACGCCCGCGAGCGCACCGCGTTCGGCAAGCCGTTGGGCGCGCTGCAGGCCACCCGGATGCGCCTGGCGGAGCTGGCCACCGAGGTGGACATCGCCCAGCAGTACGTGGACCGGTGCCTGCTCGCGCTCAACGCCGGCGAGCTGACCGTGGTGGACGCGGCCAAGGCCAAGTGGTGGACCACCGAGCTGCAGGGCCGCGTGATCGACGCCTGCGTCCAGCTGCACGGCGGGTACGGCTACATGCTGGA
>WQZC01000021.1 GCA_009780925.1 Actinomycetes bacterium
TAGAGGCTGCCATCGGCCCGGTTGTCGCGCATCCACTCCGCCGGCGCGGCGGTGAACACGTCGCCGACCGCCATTTGGAGCTCCTGCTCCCACTGCTGGCTGCCGTCCGGCAGCGCCACGGTTTGGCCCTTGGGCAGCGGGAACCCGACCGGGTGGTAGCCAGCGGTCGTGCTGCCCGAGCTGGTGGTGACTGAGCTAGTTGTGACTGGGCCGGTTGTGACTGGGCCGGTTGTGACTGGGCCGGTTGGCTGGGTCGAGCCGCTGATTGAGCTGCCACCGGTCAGCGGCGAGCCGGTGCCGGTGGTGGTTGAAGCGCAACCAGTGGCCACAAGCATGACAATAAGGGCAATCCACATAGGGCGGGTTGATCGAGATCTGCGCCGTCCACGGTTCGGATTCATGCCACACCAATCTACCGCACAGGATCGGTCGAGGGTGTCGGCGTAGCCAGGGCGACGCGCTTTGTGACTGCCGCTCGGGCGCGCTGGACCGCGATGCCTGAAGCGGGCGTAGGGCGCCATCAAACACAAAGGCTACACTTATTTACCACGTAATTGGCACCTAGTCAATTGTCATGCACATCATTGCTCTAGGGTGTGCCGCGCATAGAGACTTCGCGCGCGCGGTAGAGTTCACCTCGGTCGCCTGACGGCGCGGCATCGCGACCACCTGACCCAACGGGAGTGGGCACAGAAGGGGAGCGGGCGACCGCCGTGGGCACGGATTGGGAGCGGTACGGACGGGCCGCGCTTCGGCGCGAAAAGCTGCCCCGTCTGTCGTTTGCTGACGCGGTTGGCCTCTCGGATACCACCAATATCACCGATTCCAGTGCCAATGATATTTTTGAGCGAATTGTAAGAAATGCCGGTTTGGGCGTGGCGGACGCCGAGCTGCTGGCGGTGGTCGCCGTCGCCGAGCTGGACCCCCAGGCGCCGCGCTGGATCGCCGACCTGGGCGAAGAGCGGGGCGTGCTCACGGTTGGCCTGCTGCGCGCGCTCCTGGGCGATTCGATGGCCGCGCGCCTGGGCGAGGACGCTCCGCTGCGGCGCGCCGCGCTGGTGGACGTCGCCGCCGGTGGCCCGTTGGCCACGGCCGCGGTGGGGTTGCCGCGGCGGGTCGCGTGGGCGCTGATGGGGGAATTGTCGCTGGATCCGGGGCTGCCGCCGGACACCGATGTGGTGCTCGCCGATGGTCCCGGGGGCGTGGGCCGGGTGCTGGTGTCCGGCCCGGACCGAGTGCGCCGCCTGGCCGCCGCCGCTGAGGCGCTGGCCGGGATCGGGTTCTTGGCGTGCGCGCCGCCGGATGATGAGCGCGCCTGGCGGGCGCTGGTCGCCCAGGCCAGCGTGGTCGGCGCCGGGCTGATCCTGGATCTTCGCGCGCCGGCCCCGGGCGGGCAGCAGGGCGAGTCGCTGGACGCGCTGTGCCGGCGGTGGGTGGAGCGGGCCGCGCACCTGCCGATCGGATTGACCGCCGCTGACCCGATCCCGCTGGACGGACTGCCCGAGGGGCCGTGGGTGGAGGTCGACCCGGAACCGGCCGCGATAACCGACCAGGAGTGGTTCGCGCAGTACGGCGAGGTCCCGGTGCCGGCGCGACGGCCCGACGCCGGCCAGCTTCGGGCGCTGGCCAATCTGCCCGGCGCGGGCCCGCAGCGGTTGGCCTCGGGCGCGTTGTTGCGCCACGCCCGGCGCGTCACGCCCCGCGTCGGTTGGGGCGACCTGGTGCTGCCGCCGGCGCAGGAACGCCGGCTGCGCGACCTGGCCGATCGCTACCGGCACCGCGAGCGGGTGCACGAACAGTGGGGGCTGCCGCTGTTCCCGTCGCCCGGGGTGGTGGCGCTGTTCTCCGGGCCCTCGGGCACCGGCAAGACCACCAGCGCCGAGGTGATCGCCTCCGAGCTGGGCGTGGAGATGTTCCGGGTGGACCTGTCCGCGCTGGTGAGCAAATACATCGGGGAGACCGAGAAGAACCTGGAGGAGATCTTCTCCGCCGCGCACGCGGGGGATTTCCTGCTGCTGTTCGACGAGGCCGATTCGTTGTTCGGGACGCGCTCGGCGGTCACCGACGCCCGCGACCGGTACGCCAACATGGAGGTCTCCTACCTGTTGCAGCGCCTGGAGACCTACGACGGTTTGGTGGTGCTCACCTCGAACTTCCAGGGCAACATCGACGACGCGTTCCTGCGGCGGATCCATGTCTCGGTGCACTTCCCGATGCCGACGCCCGAGGACCGGGCGCGCATCTGGGACCGCTGCCTGGCGTCCGCGCCGCGCCGCGAGGTCGATCTCGGCTACATCGCGAAGACTTTCGAGCTGTCCGGCGGCTCGATCCGCAACGCGGCGCTAACGGCGGCGTTCCTGGCCGCCGCGCGCGCCGGGGAGATCGGGATGGTCGAATTGCTGACCGCCGTCAGCCAGGAGCTCACCAAGCTGCGCAAGCGGGTCACCACCGATCAGTTCGGCCGGTGGGCGGCGGAGGTGGATGGCCTTGTCTGAGCGTCGCCAACCACACTACTGGCCCTGTCGCCACGCCGGGATCACTCGCCACGGCGCTGACGCTGGCTGCGTGTCAACGTCAACATTCGATTTGAATTGCTTTTTCGGGAAGGATCTTTCCCATGTCGCGACCTAAATACGCCGAGCCAAAGCAAGAAGAGCGCGAAGCGCAGACGATGCGACGGCTGGTGGACGCCGCTGAGGCGGAGGCCGCCGAGCGGGAGTCGCAGGCGCCGCTGCGCCGGTCCGCGTTGCTGGTCGGGGCGGCGAACGACCCGGCGGAGGCGGCTGCGGACGCGGTTGCCGATCGGGTGGTGTCGCGGTTGGCGACGCTGCCGGCCCCGTCCGAGGCGCCTGCGGGCCAGGTGCGCCGGTCGGCTGATCCCGGTGGCGGCGGGGTGATCGGCGCGTCGGGTGGTGAGCTGGACGCGACCGCGGCCGGCGAGATCGCGGGGGCGCGTGGTGGTGGCAGCCCGCTGCCCGAGGGGGTCCGCCGTCGGATGGAGGCCGGGTTCGGTGGGTCGTTGGGCGGGGATCGGGTGCACACCGACGCCCGGGCCGGCCGGCTGAGCCGGGCGATGTCGGCGCGCGCGTTCACCGCCGGCCGGGACATCTTCTTCGGACGCGGCGAGTTCGCCCCGGGCACCCCGGACGGGGAGCGGGTGCTCGCGCACGAGCTGGCGCACACCCGCCAGGATGGCGCGCTTGCGCACCGGGCGATGGCCGCGCCGGTGCGCCGCAAGCTGGCCGGGGTTTCCACCGCGTTGGAGTCCCAGGGCGGCGGCGAGACGTCGGGCGGGTTCCGCAAGTTCTTCGGCCGGAAGACCAACTGGGACAAGATCGTCTCCGAGGTTCGCAAGTACGAGGCGGAGGAAGCCGGGGTCACCACGACCGCGTTGTTCGGCCGGGCCAGGACGAGGCTGCTGAGCATCGTGGGCAATATCCGCAAGCACGTCGCGGATTGGAATGAGGCCAACCCGGACCGCCCGGAGAAGCGCCGGACGCGCGGCACCCAGGAGGATCTCGAGGAGTTTCACTCCACCGGGGGCGCGCCCAACACCACCGACCCCAACCAGCTGCAGCCGGGCCGGGACTTCGACCCGCGCACCAAATCCGGTCGGCGCCAGGCGGTGTACCAGCTGAACCTGCTGGCCGGCGACGAGGCGCGGATGCTGAACCAGCCCGATGGCAACGAGTGGCTGGGCAAACCGGCGCTCACCAGCCTGAACGCGCATGAGACGGGTGTGACCATGGGCGGTCAGGTGAACCAGCTGCACCAGGCGGACTACACGCTGCCCGGCGGCCAACAGATGCGCGGGCTTTTCAAGCGCGATCTGGGACAGGCCCCCAACCAGACCCCGGGTGAGCAGGAAGTGGGGATCCCCAACCTCGACCCGGGGTACGCGGCGCGCGCGAAGGCGTTGCGCAAACTCGACGAGCTGTTCAACGCCGGGGTGACCGCGCGGGTCTTCAGCGCGGTGCGGACCGATCCCACGACGGGCAAGACCCGGCTGGGCACGGTGATCGAGCAAGTGCAGGGCGTGCAGGGCGGGTCGGTGAACTGGGCGCGCGACCAGCAGCATGGCGAGCAACTGGGCCAGGAGGGGAAGCAGCACGTGATCTCGCTGGACGACCCGGTGCTGCAGCGCGGGCTGAACAAGCTGCAGCTGCTGGACGCGATCTGCGGGCAGTTGGACCGCCACCAGAACAACTTCATGGTGCAGCAGGACGAGCACGGCACGGTGACCGGCGTGACCGGCATCGACCTGGACATGGCCTTCGGCCGCCAAATGCGCTCTCCGCACAAGCAGAACACCCCCGGGGTCGCGCCCGGGCAGGGCGGCCCGCACAGCGCCTTCAACTATCGCGGGCTGCCCCCGGAGATCGACGCGGTTATGGGCGAGCGCATTCTGCAGGTGACCCCGGACGATGTCCGCGCCGCGCTGACCGGGCTGCTGCCCGATGCCGAGGTGGAGGCGACGGTCGCCCGCTTCGCCGAGGTCCGCCGGGTGGTGCAAGAGGTCAAGGACACCACCGGGCTGCGCAGCCAATGGGGCCAGCAGTCCAACCGGCCGCACAGCTCGTGGGAGACCACGAAAGCACGCAACGCCTCCAGCTACCACGGCGACACCCGGGAAGACGCCCGCGTCGATTTGGAGTCGAAGCTGACCACCCGGATAAAGAACGATGTCACCGCGCGGCTCGCGGCCCTTCCGGCAGACTCGGATTGGAAGAAGCTGCCCGAGAAGATATCCGCCGAGCTGCTGAGCTCGATGATTTACCTCAACGAGCGCTTCGGAACCATGGAAAGTGACGGCGGCCACCCCGAGCCGCAAGGGGGGAAGTGGACGGAGAACCTGCGCACGACCATGTTTGAGCAAAACTTCTCCTCCACCCGCATCGGGGCGTGCGGGCCCCGAGCGGTTGACGCGCTCGTCGAGTTCATGCAGGTTTTCCTGTACTCTTTCGAGGCGCGCGTCGACGAACTGAAAGAAAAGGGTGGAAATGAAACCGCGATGGAGCGGCGCAGGTTGCTGGACGCCATCCACTCCGCCATTCAGATCCACATGAACATGAAGCTCGACGAGATCATGCGCGAGTAGTGACCGTAGTGACCGCCATGCCCTCCATCGCCACCATCCGCGCTCAGCGTCGTGCTGGGGTGGTCTGCCGCTATCCCGGCGGATCGAGCCCGCGAACGCTGGTTTTGAGTTCAGTCCGCTTTTCGACAGAGGTGTTGAGACATGTCACGACCTGAGTACGCCGCGCCAAAGCAGGAGGAACGAGACGCGCAGACGATGCGCCGGCTGGTGGATGAGGTGGAGGCCGACGCCACGGAGCGGGAGCGCGTGGCGCCGGTGCGCCGGTCGGCGTTGCTGGTCGGCGCGGCCGATGATCCGGCGGAGGCGCGAGCGGACGCGGTCGCCGATCGGGTGGTCTCCCGGTTGGCGACGCTGGCGCCGCCGTCCGAGGCGGCGGCGGACGTGCATCGGTCGGCCGACCCCGGCGGCACCGGGGCGATCGGCGCGGCCGGCGGGGCGTTGGACGCGGGCGCGGCCGGTGAGATTGAGGCGGCCCGTGGTGGCGGGAGTCCGCTGCCGGAAGGGGTCCGCAGCCGGATGGAGGCCGGGTTCGGCGGGTCGCTGGGGGCGGTGCGGGTGCACACCGACGCGCGCGCGGCGCGGCTGAGCCGGGCGATGTCGGCGCGGGCGTTCACCGCCGGCCGGGACATCTTCTTCGGCCACGGCCAGTACGCCCCGCACACCCCGGACGGGGAGCGGGTGCTGGCGCACGAGCTGGCGCACACCCGCCAAGACGGCGCGTCCGCGCACCGCGCGATGGCCGACGCGCCGGTGCGCCGCAAGATGGCCGGGGTCGCGGCCGCGCTGGAATCTCAAGGCGGCGGCGAGACGTCGGGCGGGTTCCGCAAGTTCTTCGGCCGGAAGACGAACTGGGACAAGATCGTCGATGAGGTTCGCAAATACGAGCGCGAGGAGCGCGCGGTCACCGCGACTCCGCTCCTCTTCGACCGGACCAAGGGGAAGCTGCTGAACATCCTGGCGAGCATCCGCAAGCACATCGCGGACTGGTACCAGGCGAATCCGGACCGGGTGGAGGACCACCGGCGCGGTACGCAGGAAGACTTCGAGGTGTTTCAGGCGGCGAGAACCGGGGCCCCCGTGCTGGATGCCGAAGGACTGCGGCCGAACGTTGACTACGACGCGCGCACCAAGTCCGGGCGGCGCCAGGCGGTGTTCCAGCTGGACTTGTTGGCCAGTGATGAAGCTCGGATGCTCAGCCATGACGGCGGGCGCGAGTGGCTGGCCACGCCAACGCTTACCAGCGGATTCGAGGGCTCGACCGGACACGAGACGGGCGTGACCCACGGTGGGCAGGTGAACACGCTCCATCAGGGCGTCTACACCAAGCCTGACGGCACACAAATGACTGGCCTGTTCAAGGCGGACCAGGGCATCAACCTCAAGACGCAGGAGCACGAACAGCAGGTCGGCATCAACAACATCGACCCGGCGTACGCCGCGCGCGCGAAGGCGCTGTACCGGCTCGATCAGTTGTTCGACGCCGGGGTAACCGCCAAGGTCTACAGCGCGGTGCGCCGGGACCCCAACGGGCAAACGAAGATGGGCACCGTGATCGAGCAGGTCAACGGTGTGCAAGGCGGCGATGTGGCCTTCGCGCGCGATGAGAATCACGCCCAGCAACTGCGCACCGACGACCCCGGCAACCATGATGTGATCTCGCTGGACGACCCGGTGCTGCAGCGCGGGCTGAACAAACTCCAGCTGCTGGACGCCATCGCCGGCCAGTTGGACCGCCACCAAGGCAACTACATAGTGGAGCGCGACGGCACAGGCCAGGTGACCGGAGTGAAGGGCATCGATCTGGACATGGCCTTCGGCAGCCAGATGACTTCCCCGCACAAGGGGGGCCCTGACGCCCCGCAGGGGTCCGCCCCGCACGAGGCGCACAACTATCGCGGGCTTCCGCCGGAGATCGACGAGCAGATGGGCGAGCGGATCCTCGCGGTCAAGGGAAGCGATATCCGCGAGGCGCTGACCGGGTTGCTGCCCGATGCCGAGGTGGCGGCGACCGTCGCGCGTTTCACCGAAGTGCGCCGGGTCGTGGAACAGGCCAAGAAGGAAGGCCGGCTGCGCAACAATTGGGGCCAACAATCCAACCAGCCGCACAACACCTGGGCGGAGTCGCATGGGCGCGAAACGAGCAGCTACCAAGAAGACGCCCGAAACATCGCCCGCGCCCAACTGGAGAAGAGGCTGGGCACGCGGATAAAGACCGATTTGAGCCGACGACTTGGCGAGTTCGACGCGACATCGGACTGGAAGCAGCTGCCCGAGTCATTCGCCAAGGACCTGTTGGCCGGCATCATCTCGGTCAACACGTACCAGGCCAACTTCTTCATCGAAAACAACCCTGGCGTCTTGTTGCCGGAGGCCGCGCGGTGGACGACGATGTTGCGCACCGCCATCTACGAGCAGAACTTCACCTCAGCTCACATCGATGTGGTGGCGGGCCGAGTGGTGGACGCGCTCATCTACTACATGCAGGTCTACTTGCACGGTTTCACGGACCGGATCGAGATCCAGCGACTCAAGGAAGAGGAGGAGACCGCGTTGACGAAGAAGGAAGCCGCGCGGCAAGTGGTGACCAAACCGATCCTGAAGGCCATTCAGGACTTCATGGCCGGCGAACTGCCCGGGATCCTGCGCTAGCAGCGACGCCATGGCTGGCAGTCCCGCTCCGTGCGCCTGCTTCGGCCAGGCGGCGATCCGCCGTGCGTCCGGTCGGCCAGTCCCGCTCGGGCCGGTCTTGACATTGAGGCATTTGTCTGAGAAGGAGTTATCCCATGTCGCATGCTGAATCACCCGCGCCCGAGTCCGAGGAACGGACTGGGGAGGTGCTGCGCCGTCTGGTTGACGCCGCTGAGGCGGAGGCCGCGGAGCGGGAGGTCGAGGCGCCGGTGCGTCGGTCGGCGTTGCTGGTCGGGGCGGCCGGCGGGGCGTTGGACGTGGGCGCGGCCGGTGAGATTGAGGCGGCGCGCGGTGGCGGCAGCGCCTTGCCGGATCCGGTGCGCCGTCGGATGGAGGCCGGGTTCGGGGGGTCGTTGGGGGCGGTGCGGGTGCACACCGATGAGCGCGCGGCGAAGTTGAGCCGGGCGATGTCGGCGCACGCGTTCACCACTGGTCGGGACATTTTCTTCGCCCCGGGCCAGTACGCGCCGGACACCCCGGCGGGGGAGCGGATCTTGGCGCATGAGCTGGCGCACACCCGCCAGGACGACGCGTCCGCGCACCGCGCGATGGCCGACGCGCCGGTGCGCCGAAAGATGCGCGGCACCGCCGATGCTCTGGTGTCCCAGGGCGGCGGCGAGACCACCGGCAAGTTCCGCAAGTTCTTCGGCCAGAAGACCAACTGGGACCAGCTGGTCGCGGGGGTCAAGCAGTACGAGGCGCTGGAGGAGGGCCTGCTGGCCGGCGGGGAGAACCCCGGCCCGGCGGCGCTGGCGTTCACCAAGCCGAAGATGATCAAGCTGCTGGCCACCATTCAATCGGTCATCGCCAAGTGGAAAACGGCGAACACCTCCGAGAAAGAGACCGCCGCGCTGGCGGAGGCCGAGGACTGGCACCAACGCGACCTTATGGGCGAGGAAGTGCGAAGCAACCGCGGCCGACCGCTGGCGAAAGGAATCTTCGGCGCCGAGCGGGATGTGCGCGCCAAGGCCGACCGGTGGCAGGCGGTGACCCAGCTCGAGCCCCGGGTGGGCAACGAGATCGCCCTGCTCGGCGCGAGCAACCCGCGTCCCTGGCTGAGCAGCCTGGGCCTGACCGACCGGCAGAAGACCGGCGAGGGGGTAACCGACCACGGCGCGGTGAACACCGTCAAAGCGCAGAGCTACCAGGTCGAGGGCGACCAGCAGTTCGAGGGCTATTTCAAAGCGGAGACCGGCTTGATCCCGCAGGCGCTGCACAGCAACCTGGAGCACCAGGCGAGGAGCGGGATTCACCAGCACGACCCGCAATTCGGCGCGCGCGCGATGGCGATGTACCGGTTGGACCAGTTGTTCGACGCGGGGGTCACCGCACGGGTCGAGTTCGCGGTCAGCAAAGATCCGAAGACGAACAAGACCGTGATGGGCACCGTGCTGGAGCAAGCCAAGGGCAAGCAGGGCTCGAAGACGACCTTGGTGCACTCTGGGGCGGACGCCCGGTTGGCTGGCGACGGCGCGATCAACGGCAACGACCCGGCGTTCCAGCGGGCGCTGAACAAACTGCAGCTGCTGGACGCGATCGCCGGGCAGCTTGACCGGCACATGGGCAACGTCTTCATCGAGGCCAACCCTGACGGCAGCCTGAAATCGCTGACCGGTATTGACCTTGACATGTCCTTCGGCCGCGACCGCGACAATCCGGACGCCCCCGGCGGCATGCACACGCTGGGGCTGCCGCCGTCCTTCGATCGGCAATTCGCCGAGAAGATTTTGCGGATCACTGCCGGGGACATCACCGCGGCGTTGACCGGCCTGCTGCCGGAGGCCGAGATCGACGCGACCAGGAAACGCCTTAGCTATGTGCAGGACAAACTGCGCGACGCGCAAGAGAACGGTCAACTGGTCGAGCACTGGGACCAGTCACGGCAGGACTTTGAAGAGAACACCGCGCCGGGCGGCTGGTTGCCCGGCGTGGACACGATAACGGGCCACAACGACCGGACCTACCTGCAAAGACTCCAGGGCAACTTCACACGAGCGGTGGACGCGCAGATGACCAAGATGCTCAATCGGTCTTGCGACGGCCACGAGGTGCCCGACAAGTGGCGCGAGCCGCTGACCGCCCAGATGAAGCGGTCTCGCGCGGCGGAGAACATGAGGATCCACGCGCTCAACCACCGCATGAGCCTGGCCGACATTGAGGAATTGGTGTCGGCGTTCATCGACGCGATCTTCACCGGTGACCCGATGGAGCGGTTGCTGGCGACCCACACCGAGGGCACGCCGGTGCCCACGTTCACCCCTCTGGAGGAGAAGGCCAAGCGAGCCGTCGACCGGTACATGGCCGACGCCTACCCCGCCCCCCGGCCAGGCCGGAGGTCTTGAGCCGGCCCCACCCGTCGCCGGCCAGCGCACTGGCCGCGGGTGGAGCAGTGGTGCCGGCGGACGCGCGGCGCCCCAGCCCAGTCCGGAGCCTCAGTCCCGTCCGGCGTTCCAGCTCAGGCCGCACCCGACCACGGCGGCGAAGACCGCCACGCAGATCGGCAGCCACATCGATTCGCTCATGGCGGTCGAGAAGTGCCCCGCGAACCATTGCGTCAGCGCTGGACTGGTGCGCAGCACCTGGGTGAACTGGCTCAGATCGACGTTGGCGAACGACGTCGGGATCTTGTGCGCCAGCTCGGGCGGGACCTGCGGCAGCGGCGGCTTGGGCATGTTGGCCGCGATGCGCGCGTTCATCAAGGTGGCCACGCACGCCGCGCCGAGCACGGCGCCGACCTGGCGCACGGTGTTGTAGATGCTGGCCCCCGCCCCGGCGTCCTTCGGGGGCAGGTGCCGCATCGCCGCCACCGCCAACGGCGACCAAATCAGCGCGTTGCCGACGCCGATCACCGCCGGCGGGAACAGCGCCCAGGGGACCAGCACCTGGGTGGGCGTCGCCAGTCGCATGAACCAGCACAACCCGGCGGCCCAGACGACCAGACCGATGGGGGAGATGACGCGCGCGCCCAACCGGTGCACCACCTTGGCGCCGACCAGCGGCGAGAGCACCCCGGCGAGCACCGCCATGGGTAGCATGAACAGCGCCGAGCTCTGCGCGGAGTAGCCGCGCGCCAGCTGCAGGTAGTACAGCAGTGGCATCGGCATGGCGGCGACCACGAACCCCATGCCCATCACCACGGTGCTGGCCACCGCGAAATCGCGGTGCCGGAACAGGCCCATCGGCACCAGCGGGTTGGCGGTGCCCTTGAGCTGCCACACCACGAACCCGGCCAGCACCACCACGCCCGCGCCGATCAGCTCCCAAATCGTGACCGATCCCCAGATCCGGCCCCAGTCATGGGTGGAGCCCTCCTGGATGCCGAACACCAGCAGGAACAGCCCCACCCCGGAAATCGCCAGGCCGGGCCAATCGAACCTCGGCCGGGACACGCTCAATCGGGGCACGAAGATCCACGCCAGAATCAGGCCGACGATCCCGACCGGCACGTTGACCAGGAAGATCGCCTCCCAGCCCATGTTGTCGACCAAGAACCCGCCCAGCAGCGGGGCGATCAGCATGGCCACCCCGGACACCGCGCCCCACAGCCCCATCGGCGCGCCGCGCTTGTTGGGCGGGAACATCCGCACGATCATCGCCTGCGTCTGCGGGGTCATCAACGCGCCGCCGACGCCTTGCGCCGCGCGCATCGCGATCAACACGACGATCGTTTTCGACAGGCCGCAGCCCAGCGAAGCGAGGGTGAACAAGGCCATGCCCGCCATGAACACGTTCTTCTGCCCGAAGCGATCGCCGAGGCGCCCCGACATGAGCAGCGGCACGGCGATGGCCAGCATGTAGGCGCTGGTCACCCAGATCGTCGCGGTCAGCGAGGTGTTCAGCTTCTCCTGGATGGTCGGGTTGGCGACCGAGACGATCAGCGAGTCGATCATCAGCATGAAGAAGCCGATCAGCATCGACCACACGGCGGCCCATGGGCGCGTGCCCGGGGGAAGCTCAGGCGCGGCGTTCGGGTCGCCCGGGGCGGCGCTTACTTCGGCGGTGGCGGCTGGCGGGGCGGATGAGTTCGACATGGCGGGTGCGGACTCTACGCCCACGGCCGCCGCGCTGGTCTGGCGAGCGCTCGCCCGGACGCGACCGGACGGGAACTGATTGGATGGCCTGGTGAGTGAGTCGATGCCGCCGTTGGCACCGGGCGCGGTCCCGTCGGGATATTGGTCGGTGCGGCCCGCGGCCACGGCCCGGGAGCCCTGGGCCACCCGGGCCGACCTGCTGCTGGGAGTCGTTGTGGTCGCCGTCCTGGCGCTGGTGGGCGTGCTGGCCGGATGGGTGTGGGCGCGCGTCAGCCTGCACGGCGTGAGCTGGCTGCACCTCGGCCCGGTCGCCCCGGCGCGGGGCTACGTGCTCGGCCCGAACGCGATCATGCCGGGCGAGGGGGAGAACTTCATCGCCGCCGACGCCCGCTTCGCCATGATCGGCGCGGTGCTGGGCGTCGTCGCGGCGGTGCTCGTCTGGCTGCGCGCCGCCTGGCGCGGGCCGCTGGCCGCGCTGGCGCTCGCCGTGGGCGGCCTGGTCGGGTCGCTGATCGCCGACGCGGTCGGTCGCGCGCACGGCGGCGGCCAAGCGAGCGGGGCGACCAACAGCGTGATCACGCTGCAATTGCAGGTGCACGCCCGGGTGCTACTGCTCGTGCAGGCGCTGGTCGCGCTGTTCGTGTACGTCATGCTGACGCTGTGGGCCAGGCGCGATGACCTGGGGCGCGCGGGACGCGCCCGCGCCGCGCGCGCGGGCTGACCGCGATGCTCGAGATCACCGACCTGCGCAAGAGCTTCGGCGCGGTGCGCGCTCTGGACGGGGTGTCGTTGACGGTGTCGCCCGGGGAGACCGTGGGTTTCGTCGGCGCGAACGGGGCGGGCAAGACGACCACGATGCGTATCGCGATGGGTCTGCTCGCCGCCGATTCCGGGCGCGTTCACTGGGCGGGGCAGCGGCTGACGTTCTCCGCCCGGGAACGGTTCGGCTACATGCCCGAGCAGCGCGGGCTGTACCCGAAGATGCGCATCGCCGACCAGATCGCGTACTTCGGGCAGCTGCGCGGCATCCCCGAGGCGCGAGCGCGGAGCACCGCCATCGAGCTGATCGAGCGATTGGGGGTGGCGGCCGAGCCGGCCGCGCTGCTGCAGAACCTCTCGCTGGGCAACCAGCAGCGGGTCCAGCTCGCGGTGGCGCTGGTGCACGACCCGTCGCTGCTGATCCTGGACGAGCCGTTCTCCGGGCTCGACCCCATCGGGGTGGACGCGCTCGCCGAGGTGCTGGCCGAGCGGCGCGCCGCCGGCGTCGGGGTGCTGTTCTCCAGCCATCAACTCGAGCTCGTGGAGCGGCTGTGCGACCGCGTCGTGATCATCGTGGCGGGCCGGATCGTCGCCGCCGGAACCCTGGACGAGTTGCGCGCCGCAGCCGGCCAGCGGGAGCTGGAAGTGGCCGTCGCGGCCCCCGACGCGAGCTGGCTGGACGGGCTGGGCGGGGTGCGGCTGACCGGCCGGGACGGCGACCGGCTGCGGCTGGCGCTGGATCGCCCCAGCGACGATCAGGCGGTGCTGGCGGCGGCGGCGCGGGCCGGGCGGGTCAGCCGCTTCGGCTGGCGGCAACCACCGCTGGCCGAGCTGTACCGAGAGGCGGTGCAAGGGTGAATCGGGGCGCCGGTCCGAGGATGGGGTTCCGAGCGATGATGGGCGGCAGCGCCGGCCGGGGCGCCCGCGGCGGCCCGAGGGTCCGTCACAGGCCACGACTGGGCAGGGCCGAAACATGATTGCGCTGATCGCGCGGCGGGAGATCGCCACCCGGCTGCAGCAGCGTGGTTTCCGCCTCGGCATGGCGGCGATGCTGATCATCGTCGCCATCGCCTGCCTGATTCCCAAGTTCGTCTCCGGATCCGGCGCGAGCAGCTATGACATCGCGGTCGTCGACAACGCGCCGCTGGCCGCCGCCGTCGCCGACACCGGCCAGACACTGCGGCTGACCGTGCGCGTGCACCAAGTCGCCGCCGACGTGGCCGAGGCCAAGGTGCGCGCCGGGTCGTGGAACGCCGCCGTGATCGGCGATCGGATCTACGCCGCGAACGCCGACTCCGCCGCCGTCACCGTGATCCAGCAAGCCCATTCCGCGCTGACCATCGACGACAATCTGCGCGCGGCCGGGCTGACCAGTGGGCAGGTGACGCAGGCGTTCGCGGTCGCCCCGCTGACCGTCAGCGCGGTGCATTCCGCGCAGAACACGCAGCGTCAGGCCATCGCCACGATCACCGTGATCCTGCTGTTCGTCCAGCTGATCATGTTCATGAGCTGGGTCGGGATGGGCGTGGTGGAGGAGAAGTCCACCCGGATCGTGGAACTGCTGCTCGCCTCGGTGCGACCGCTGCAGCTGCTGGCCGGCAAGCTGGTCGGCATCGGCGCGCTGGCCGTCGGGCAGACGCTGGCCACCGCAGTGGTGGCGCTCGGGGTTTCGCGCGCCGCGAACACGCTGACCATCCCCGGCGTCGCCTACGCCACGGCGGGGATCAGCTTCGGCTGGTTCGTGCTCGGATTCGCGTTCTTCGCCTCCTTGTCCGCCGCGCTGTGCGCCACGGTCTCCCGGCAGGAGGAGGTCTCCGGCGTGCTGATGCCGGTCTCCGCGCTGGTCATCGTCACCTATGTGGGGAGCCTGACGGTGTCCGCCGACCCCAACTCCACCTTCGCGCGGGTGTTCTCGATGGTGCCCCCGTTCTCGGTGATCTCGATGCCGGCGCGGATCGCGGGCGGGGCGCCGGCGCTGGATGTGGCGGTCTCGGTGGCGTTGATGATCGTGGCGACCGCGCTGGTGCTGCTCGTCGCCGCGCGCATCTACCAGGCGGCGATCCTGCACGCGGGCAGCAAGCTCAAGGTGCGCGACGCGTGGCGCGGTGAGCGCGTCAGCGGTCTTTCCTGAGCCCCGGGCTGACCCGACCGGTGGCGTGCTGAGCGCGTCAGCGACCGGTCTTGAGCCCCGGGGATAACCTCAACGGCATGCGCATCGCTCGTTTCGTCCATCCCACCTCGCCCACCGCTCCGGAAGGAGTGGCCTGGGGCGTCGTCGAGGGGCCGCTCGACGCGCCCCGCGAGGAGCTGACCGTGGCCGCGATCGCGGGCCACCCGTTCGAGGCGGTCGCCCGGACCGGCGACCGCTGGGCGCTGCCCGACGTCCGGCTGCTCGCCCCGATCCTGCCCAGCAAGGTCGTCGCCATCGGCAAGAACTACGCCGACCACGCCCGTGAGATGGGCGGCGAGGCGCCGGCCAGCCCGGTCATCTTCCTCAAGCCGTCCACGTCGGTGATCGGGGACGGGGACGCGATCCGGCTGCCGGCCAGCTCGCGGCGCGTGGATCACGAGGCGGAGCTGGCGGTGGTGATCGGCCGGCCGGCCAAGGACGTGCCCGCCGGGCATGCGCTGGAACACGTGCTGGGGTTCACCGCCGCCAATGATGTGACCGCGCGCGACCAGCAGGCCGCCGACGGGCAGTGGACCCGGGGCAAGGGCTACGACTCGTTCTGCCCGCTCGGGCCGTGGATCGAGACCGAGCTCGACCCGGCCGACCTGCGGGTCACCGCCCGGGTGAACGGCGAGGCGCGCCAGGACGGACGCACCCGCGACCTGATCCACTCCGTCGCCGATGTCATCGCGTTCATCTCCGCCGTCATGACGCTGCTGCCCGGCGATGTGATCCTCACCGGCACCCCGGCCGGGGTGGGGCCGATCGTGGCCGGCGACACCGTCGAGGTCACCGTCGAAGGCGTCGGCACGCTGCGCAACCGGGCCATCAACCGATGAGCGAGCACGGTCCGGCCACCGGCGTCCGGGTGCGGTTCTGCCCGTCGCCGACCGGCAACCCGCACGTCGGCCTGATGCGCACCGCCCTTTTCAACTGGGCCCACGCGCGCCATGTCGGCGGCACGTTCGTGTTCCGCATCGAGGACACCGACGCCGCCCGCGACAGCGAGCGGTCCTACCGCGACCTGCTCGACGCGATGCGCTGGCTGGGCTTGGACTGGGACGAGGGGCCGGAGGTGGGCGGCCCGCACGGTCCGTACCGGCAAAGCGAGCGCGGTGAGATCTACGCCGATGTGCTCGCCCGGCTGCGCGCCGCCGGGCATCTGTATGAGTCGTACTCGACCCCCGCGGAGGTGGAGGCGCGTCACCGCGCCGCCGGCCGCGACCCGAAGCTCGGCTACGACAACCACGACCGGGCGCTGACCGACGCCCAGCGCGCCGCCTACCGGGATGAGGGCCGCGAGCCGGTGCTGCGCCTGCGGATGCCCGATGAGGACCTCGGCTGGCGCGACCTGGTGCGCGGCGAGGTGTCCTTCGCCGCCGGTTCGGTGCCCGACTTCGTGGTCGCCCGCGCCGGCGGACAGCCGCTGTACACCCTGGTCAACCCGGTCGACGACGCGCTGATGCGCATCACCCACGTGCTACGCGGCGAGGACCTGCTGCCCTCCACCCCCCGGCAGATCGCCATGTACCGGGCGCTGATCGACCTCGGCATCACCGATTTCGTGCCGCGCTTCGGCCACCTGCCGTACGTGATGGGGGAGGGCAACCGAAAGCTGTCCAAGCGGGACCCCGAGTCCTCGCTCAACCTGTACCGCGAGCAGGGCTACCTCGCCGATGGGCTGGCGAACTATCTGGCGCTGCTGGGCTGGTCCATCGCCGACGATCGGGACGTGTTCTCCCGGCCGGAGATGGTCGCCGCGTTCGACATCGCCGATGTCAACGCCAACCCCGCGCGGTTCGACCCGCGCAAATGCCTGGCGATCAACGCCACCCACATCCGGCTGCTGTCAGAAGCGGACTTCGCCGCCCGGCTGGTCGCGTTCCTGCCCGCCGCCGACGTCGAGGTGGTGCGCGCGGCCGCGCCGCTGGTGCGCGAGCGGTGCCGCACGCTGGGCGAGGCGGCGGACATGCTGGCGTTCCTGCTGGCGTCCGACGCCGACTTCGCTGTTGATCCGACGGCGGCCGACAAGCAGCTCGGCGCGGCCGGCCAAGCGGTGCTCGCGGCGGCGATCCCGGCACTGGACTCCCTGGGTGCGACGGACTGGACCGTGCCGGGGATCGAAGCCGCGCTGCACGGCGCCCTGGTGGACGGGATGGGCCTCAAACCGCGCAACGCGTTCGGGCCGATCCGGGTCGCGGTGACCGGGCGCACGGTCTCCCCGCCGCTGTTCGAGTCGCTGCACCTGCTCGGCCGGGAGCGCTCGTTGGCCCGGCTGCGCGCCGCGACGGGATCGGCTCCGGTCAGCGCGGCTGGCGCGGCGCCGTCCGGCCCGGCGCTGGCTGGCGCCGCGTCTTGATCCGGGCGGTCTGCTTCGACCTCGACGACACGTTGCTCGACTGCAGCGGCGCGGCCCGGGCGGCGTTCTTCGACGCGCTCGGGCCTGGGGCCGACTTCGCCCTGTGGTTGAGCATCGCCGAGACCCACTACGCCCGGTTCTCCCGCGGCGAGGTTGGCTTCGCGCGGATGCACCTGGAACGGATGACGCAGTTCCTGCGGCTGTCCGGTCAGCCCGGTGATCCGGCGGAGCTGGAACAGCGGCGCGCGGCGCGGTTGGTGGAGCGGTACGCCATCTTCCCCGACGCGCGGCCCTGCCTCGACACCCTGCGGTCGGCCGGACTGGCGCTCGGCGTGATCACCAACGGCGACGCGGCCGAGCAGCGGCGCAAGCTGGCCACGGTGGGTCTGGCTGACCGGTTCGACGCGGTGGTGATCTCCGGCGAGGTCGGTGCCGCCAAACCGGACGCGGCGATCTTCGCCCATGCCTGCGGACTGCTAGGCGCGCGCCCGGACGAGGCGCTGCATGTGGGCGACCGGCTGGACCTGGACGCTCGCGCGGCCGCGGCCGCCGGCCTGACCGGGGTGTGGCTGGACCGGCGGGGCCTGGCCGCCGGGGACGAACCGGTCGCCGTCGTGTCCACCTTGGCCGAGCTGCCCGCCGTGGTGGCCGCCAGCTAGCGCGCTGGCCCGGTCGAGGCGGTGGCGCGGTCGGGCACTGGCCAGGGCGCGCGGACCAGCCTGGGCGGGGTTGGCGCGGTCGGCCGGGCCCCCCGGACGGGCTGGCGCGGCTGTGGGCCGTCCGGCGGCCGATTTCGGATCTGACCCGTTCTTCGGGTACAGTTAGCCCTCGGCTCGGTCGGTGACGGTCAGGCCAGTGGGGTATGGGGTAATTGGCAGCCCAACGGATTCTGGTTCCGTCAGTCTAGGTTCGAGTCCTGGTACCCCAGCGAAGCAGTAATCTTGGCCCCGTCGTCTAGTGGCCTAGGACACCGCCCTCTCAAGGCGGCGGCGGCGGTTCGAATCCGCTCGGGGCTACAAACGATTGAGGCGAACGGAGTGACCGCTCGCGGGCACTCCCGAGCCGATTGAAGTCTGTTGCGGCGCGAAGCGCCGATCACCGCCTGAAACCCCCGGAATCATTGGGCTCCACGAGCCCGACGCCGGGACATCAAATCGACAACCGGCGCGCTGGGAATCACGGGGAAACACCAGCGGCAGCGCTCGCGGCCCGGGCCGCGTCCATCGCGTCCGCCACCTCGTCCGACCGGTCCCCGAACAGGCGCCCGCACTGGTCGAGCGTCATCGCCGCTGAGGCGCGGCCGAGCATGTTCTGCGCCACCTTCACATCAGCACTGGCGGCGATCGTCGACGATGCCGCTGAGCGCCGCAGCTCGTGCGGGTGCAGCCCCGCGAGGCCGACCGCCTCGGAGGCCCGGTCGAAACCGCCGCGCCGGAGCGGGATTATGACGATTTGTGCTATTTGGTTACGCGTTCGCGCCAGTATCCGGGTCGGCGACGGCCGTGCGCGACGGCGATAATCAGCAGGGCATCGTCACGCACTTCGTAGACGACAAGGTATGGAAAGCGACGCAGGGTGGCCTGGCGAATCTCGCGGTTCGAACCCGGGGTCGGGCGTCGGGGTGAACTTGCCGGCGACTGAAGCAGCCGGTCGGTCAACCGCCAGAAGGATTCCACGAAGTCGTCGCCCACGCCGGGGTTCGCTTTGTTGTACCAGTCTCGGGCTGATCGAAGCTCCCTGACGGCGGCGGGATCGAACTGGAGCTGGAGTTTCACCGCTCGAGCTGCTCGCGGGCCTCGTCGGCGCTGAGCGGGACAGTTTCGCCGGAGTCGATCGCGGCTAGCCGTCGCAGGATTTCGGTGTTCCACTCCGCTTCGACGACCTGCGGGGGGTCGAAGTGCTCGTCGATGCTGACGACAAGTTGGTGAGCCAGGTCGGCGCGCTGTGCCCGCGGCAGCGTGAGCGCAGCCTCGAAGACGTCCAGTAGCGCTGTCATTGCTCAAGTGTAAGTCGACGGACGATGCCGCACTGAAGTCTGCTGTCGAGATCGTTCGCTTGCTCGTCGCCCGATGTAGTACGTCCGAAGACCGGCTCGGTGCCGCAGCATCTGCCTGGTTGGTATCCGGCGAGTGTGCGTGCCGGCGCCGCCCATCAACGAAACCCGAACGGTATACCCGATGGGAGACGACGATGGCCACCGAACCCGTGCGTTCCGGTTCGCTCCGGCCGACCTCCGCCAGATCATCGCAGCTGATCGCGTATCAAACGATCATGATCCATATGGGGCAAACGTAGGGTCTGCGGCACCCTGCTTGACAGCAAGTCAGCTATCGCATTGACTGGTATCCCAGCCGAAAACTGCGCTCAGGCGCCGGACTTCTGCTTCGCTGGCCAACAGAGACAGGTCGGTGGCCATCGGCTGAGCGGTCAGCAAGGGGAACGGCGGCACGAACACTTGACTGACCGCACGCATCAGGGCCCCGGCAAAGTCGGAGGTTGGGCGTGTCGGGTGGGTGACACGCCGAGGGTGGTGTAAAAGCGGGCTGGCACGGCGCTGGCGGTGATCATGGAGGTTCTCTACGCCATCGTGATCGGA
>WQZC01000022.1 GCA_009780925.1 Actinomycetes bacterium
ACCCCACCAGCCACCCGAGACCACTCCAACCCCACCAGCCGGTCCACCGCACCCCGGAACTCCCCAACCGCCCCCAGCCCATCGACCGGCCCAAGACCGTCAACGCCTCCCGGCCCATAGACCGGGCCAAGACCGCCGGCGACCGAACCAGATGCGTTGCCTGGCTGCCCCGCCGCGGGGTCGACCGGCAGCGGCAGGGCGCCGGTCCGTGGTGGGGCGAGGGTCTCGAACACCCCTCCATTCTATCGAACAACAGTTCGAAAAGCAAATGCGTCCGCACTCCTGAGAAAGTGAATCCAGCGATCTTGAAATAGTGATGTTCCGCCCCGCCAACTTCCGGGGCTGAATCGGTCCAAACAAGTATTGCGCGCGCTGGGCGGACGATTGACCGAGCCAATCGGGGCGTGCGATCGGGGTGTCCATCTGCTTATGGGAGAGAATGGCTCGGGGAGACTGATGCGAATCTCTCTGGCGTGTCGCCGCGAGGCCCCTGAACCGTGGGTTTCGGAAAGTCGGGGAACCCTGGGCCTCGAGAAATCTGGGACCTCCGGTGTTGGGGTTGCGCATAAGTGTCGTGATGTCTGGCCAGGGCCTGGGCGACTAGTGGTGAACAGTGCGGCCCACCATGAAAACTGGACGCGAGGGAAATCCAGCGCAGGAAATCCGGCGCGCTGTTCTTGGTGGTTTGGTGGCTGCGAGGCTGATCGAAGCGGGTCGGCCCGGCTGGTGCCGCGTGAATCGTTGCGCCGGCTCTGCTCGCGGCGCGGGGATGGTCAGCTCGCGCTCCACTCGGCGGGAACCATCTCGCGAAGCGCCCGCCGGCGGCGGCGCCAAGACAGATGGTCGATGTAGAGAGCGCCTCGCAGGTGGTCGGTCTCGTGCAGCAAGCAGCGAGCGAGCAGCCCGGTCCCGTTCACTGACAGGGGCGCGCCGACGCGATCGGTTCCAACGACGGTCACCCGCGAGGGCCGGGGCAGCGATGCGAACGGGCCAGGCACCGACAGGCATCCCTCGTCGCCGGGATCGATCGGTCCGGAGGCTTGCACGACGTGTGGGTTGACGACATGCCCGACGCACTGGCGGTCGTCCCCGTCGAGGCAGTCGTAAACGAACACGGCGAGGTCAACCCCAAGCTGCGGCGCCGCGAGCCCAACGCCGTCGGCGGCACGCATCGAGGCGAACATGTCCTCGATCAACGCGGCCAGCGAGTCGTCAAACGCGGTGACCGGCCGACTGGCGCGGCGCAGCACTGGATCGCCAACCATCACGATCTTGCGAGCCGTTCCCGTCATGGCAACGCAGCGTAGTGGGCGGGTGGACGCGCTGCCCGAGCTTGTCCCGGAGGGCGGTCTGCCACGGCGGGGAGGGCGGGTTTGTCGCGCGCTCTGCTTCCCGGAATGGACCGGACCCGTGTCGGCGGCGGGGAGGGCGGGTTTGTCGCGCGCTCTGCTTCCCGGAATAGGCCGGACGCGTGTCGGCGGCGGGACAGCCCCGGATCGAGCGCGGGGCGGATCCGACCGGCCGGCGACCGATCAGCTACGCCATGAATGGGACGTGCGTCACATCTGAACGCGGTGGCCACCCAACGGAGTGGCGCACCGCATAGTTTCGCAAAATCTGACGTCCGGTACGAGACGTCCCGTCCGAGGGGGACCGTCGTGGCTGTTCGCCTGACTTTCGCGTTGGTCATGTTGGTGATCACGGCGGCGCTTGTCACGCGGCGCGCGATCTGGCTGGTCAAGCTGATCCGTTCCGGCCGGCCCGCGCCGGGGCGGCTGGACGGCCTCGGCGTCCGCGCGCGAACCGAGGCCCGCGAGGTGCTCGCGCAGCGCAAGCTACTGAAATGGACCGTGCCGGGGGTGATGCATTTCCTCACCTTCTGGGGCTTCATGGTTTTGGCCATTACGATTGTCGAGGCCTACGGCGCGCTGGTGTACAGCAACGACTTCGCTTTCTGGTGGTTCGGGCGCGCCCGGTGGCTGGGGTTCCTGGAAGATCTCATGGGGCTCGCGGTGCTGATCGCGATCATCTACTTCGGGATCAACCGCGCGCGCAACGGTCCCAAGCGCCGCAAGCGCGCCAGCCGTTTCTATGGCTCGCACAACGGCCCGGCCTGGGTGGTGCTGGCCATGATCTTCTTGGTTGTGCTGACGCTGTTCGTCTATCGCGGGGCGCAATACAACACCGGTCACTTCCCGTGGGGCGAGTCCAAGGCGCCGTTCATGTCCTACTCGGTCGCCAAGGCACTGGGCTCGGGCGCGCACAACTATTGGCTGGAGACCACCTTCCTGATCGCGCAAATGGCCGTCATCTTCGGCTTCCTGGTGCTCGTGATGCACTCCAAGCATCTGCACATATTCGCCGGACCGGTGAATGTGCTGGTGAAGCGCGAGCCCGCCGCCCTGGGCGCGCTGCTCCCAGTGACCGACTCGGACGGCCAGCCGCTTGACTTCTCCGACCCGGAGAACTTGTCCGAGGACACGGTGTTCGGGCGCGGCGCGATCGAGGACTTCACCTGGAAGGGCCGGCTGGACTTCGCCACCTGCACCGAGTGCGGCCGCTGCCAGTCCCAGTGCCCGGCCTGGAACACCGGCAAGCCGCTGTCCCCGAAGCTCGTGATCATGGACCTGCGCGACCATCTGTTCGCCAAGGCCCCGTACCTCATCGGGGGAAAACAGATCGCCGACGACGCCGCCGAGCCGGAGTGGGCTGACCTGCCACGCGGGCACGGGGTGGCCGAGTCCGGCTTCCTGCGCGCGCCCGGTTCCGGGGCGGAGCAGGCGCAGCGCCCGCTGGTCGGCGACGCCGCGTCCGGCGGGGTGATCGACCCGGACGTGCTGTGGTCGTGCACCACCTGCGGGGCGTGTGTCGAGCAATGTCCGGTTGATATTGAGCACATCGACCACATCGTTGACATGCGCCGCTACCAGGTGCTGATCGAATCCTCCTTCCCGTCCGAAGCCGGCGTGATGCTGCGCAACATCGAGAACAAGGGCAACCCGTGGGGGCTCGGGGACAAGGCGCGCGAGGAGTGGACCGACGGCCTCGGCTTCGAAGTGCCCCGTGCGGAACCGGGCGAGCCGCTGCCCGCCGACATCGAGTACTTGTTCTGGGTCGGCTGCGCCGGCGCGCTGGAGGACCGCTCCCGAAAGGTGACCCGGGCGTTCGCCGAGCTGCTGCACGTCGCCGGCGTCAAGTTCGCGATCCTGGGCGCGGGGGAGAGCTGCACCGGCGACCCGGCGCGCCGGCTCGGCAACGAGTTCTTGTTCCAGATGCAGGGCATGCAAAACGTCGAGGCGCTCAACTCGATCTGCGGCGACCAGCTGCTGAAGGTGGTCGCCACCTGTCCGCATTGCTTCAACACCCTGGCCAACGAGTACCCGCAACTGGGCGGGAACTACCAGGTGGTGCACCACACCCAGCTGTTGGGCCAGCTGGTCGCCGAGGGCCGGTTGGTCCCGGTGGAGCCGGTGGACAAGACGGTCACCTACCACGACCCGTGCTACCTGGGCCGGCACAACAAGGTGTACACCCCGCCGCGCGAGGTGCTGGGCGCGATCCCGGCGCTGCGCTCGCAAGAGATGCACCGGCACGGCGATCGCGGCTTCTGCTGCGGCGCCGGGGGGGCGCGCATGTGGATGGAAGAGAAGATCGGCAAGCGCATCAACGACGAGCGCGCTGAGGAGGCGCTGGGCCTGGACCCAGACCTGATCTCCACCGCGTGCCCGTTCTGCATGGTGATGCTCGGCGACTCGGTGACCGCCAAGCAGGCCGACGGCACCGCCCGCGAAGGCGTGCGAGTGCTCGACGTCGCGCAGATCCTGCAACAGTCGTTGGCCGCTCCGGTGCCGGCGGCGGATCCGGTCTGAGCCGGCCGCGCACCCAGGCGCCCACCCCCGGGGCGGTCAACGCCCGGCGGCGGGGCGCTCCTACGCGGGGTGCCCCGCCTCGTCCGGGCGCTCCTTCGCGGGGTGCCCCGCCTCGTCCGGGCGCTCAGGCGTGGTGCTGTTGCTCCTCGTGTGCGATGCGGACCGCTTGGGCCGGGTACAGCGCGTCGAACTGGGTTCGGTACTTGTCGAGCACGACCTTGCGCCGCAACTTCAAGCTGGGGGTGATCTCCCCGTCCTCGATGGACAGGTCCCGCTCGAGGATGGTGAACTTCTTGATCTGCTCCCAACGGTTGAGCTGCAGGTTCAGCTCGTCGATGTAGCCGTCGATGAGTTCCCGGGTCGCGTCGGCCCGCGCGATCTCGGCGATCGACCGGTCGCCCATGTCGTGGGCGCTGGCCCATTCGAGGATCGCCTCGACGTCCAGGGCCACCAGCGCCGTCACGTACGGCCGACCCTCGCCACCGACGACCAACTGTGAGACATATGGGCAGATGCCCTTGAACAAGGTGTCGATGGCCGCCGGGGCCACGTACTTGCCGTTGGAGGTCTTGAGCACGTCCTTCTTGCGGTCGGTGAGCCGCAGGTAGCCGTCGACCAACTCGCCCAGATCTCCGGTGTGGAACCAGCCGTCGGGCTCGAACACCTCGGCGGTGCCCGCTGGGTCGTTGTGGTAGCCCTGCATCACGCTGGTCCCGCGCACCAGCACCTCCCCGTCGTCGGCGATCCGCACCCAAATGCCCGGGATCGGCGGCCCAACCGTGCCCAGACGGTTGTCCCACGGCCGGTTGACGAAGGACGCCGCGCTCGTCTCGGACAGCCCGTAGCCCTCCAGGATCGGCATTCCGAGCGCGTCGAACCACTCGGCGACGTGCTGGTTCAGCGCGGCTGAGCCGGAGATGAAGAAACGCAGGTGACCGCCGAAACGGTCCCGGATGGTGGAGAACACCAGCTTGTCGGCCACCGCCAGCCGCGCCGCCAGCCAAGGCGACGGCCGCTTGCGGCGCTGGCGCGCCTGCGATCCCTTGCGACCGACCAGGATCGCCCAGTCAAACACGCGCGCTTTGAGGCGTCCCTCGGCATGGGCGGTGTCGCGCACCTTCGCGTAGGCCTTCTCGAAGATCCGCGGCGCGGCGCCCATGAAGGTGGGCTGCACCACGGCGAGGTTGTCGACGATCCGATCGACCCGACCGTCGATGACGGTGATCAGGCCGGTCGGCAGCGCCAGGGTGAGCAGCGCTTTGCCGAACACATGCGAGAGCGGGAGCCACAGGTACTGGATGTCGTCCGGCAGCAGGATGCCCAGCTCGTCGACCCCGCGCGCCAAACTGGTCCACGCCGCGTGGGTCAGGCGGGCGCCGCGGGGGATGCCGGTCGTCCCGGAGGTGTAGATCAGGGTGGCCAGGTCGTTGGGCTGAATCGCCGCCACGCGGTCGTCGATCACGTTCGGCTCGCGGTCCAATCGAGCCTGGCCGATCCGTTCCAGCTCGTCCAGGGAGATCACCCAGTCGCCGTCCGCCGAACCGTGCCAGGTCACCACCCGGAGCACCTGCGGCAGCGTGGCCCGGTCGAGTTTGGCGAGTTGGGCGTCGTCCTCGGCGAACACGACCCGGCTCTCGGAGTTCGCGACGATGTGGGCGACCTCGCTGGCGACGCTGGTCGGGTAGACCGTCGTGGTGGCCGCCGCCGTGAACATCACCGACATGTCGATGAGCGCCCACTGGTAGCTGGTGGCCGAGGCGATCGCGATCCGGTCCTGCGGGGCGACGCCCAACTCCACCAAGCCGGCCGCGATCCGACGCGCCCTATCGGCGACTTGCGTCCAGGTGACGCTCTCCCACTCGGTGACCGGGCCGGGGGCGTTCGCGCTCCCCGGAGCCGGGAACCGGTAGGCCGTCGCGTCTGGGGCCGCGGCCACGCGGTCGAGGAACAGCCGGGCAACCGAAGCGGCGCGCCGCTCCAGCGCGTCCGGATCAACGGGCTCGGGTGCGGTCACGCCCCCGGCCTGGGGCGCAGTCAGTGTCATGCACGTCACGGTAAGGCTTACCCGCCGGTAGCACAATGCCAGGATCGCGCGACGGTCGAGGGCCTGTCGGAAATCCATTGGTTTGCCCGACTGCTCGGTGGCCCGGCGCCAGTCGGCGGGCGACTGCGGAGCTTGGTCGCTGACGCGACGCGACGACGGACGGCGTGGCGATCAGCGGCGCTCTCCCAGACGAGCGTGCGAGGATGGCGCGGTGACTGCGGCGCCTCCTCCGTGCCCGCCGAGCCGCAGCGACCACACGGCGCGGCGGGCCAGCCAGGGGATTGGCGGCCCATGGGGCAGGTACGCGGCGACGCTCGGGTGGTGGACGCCGTTGCGCGTGCTGCTGGCGCTGGTCGCGGTGACCCTGGTGCTGGCGTATCTGCAGAAGTCGCCCTGCGCGGACGGCGCCTGGACCGGCAGCAAGCAGTACACGCATGCCTGCTACTCGGACGTGCTGCCGTTGTGGAGCGCCGAGCACCTTGACACCGGCGCCGTCCCATACCGGGATCAGGCGGTGGAGTACCCAGTGCTCACCGGCGGGTTCATGTGGCTGACGGCGGGGATCACGCACGGGGTGTCCGGGGCCATCAAGTCGATCAGCCCGGTGCAGCTGTTCGGCATCGTCACCGCGTTCCTGCTGGCGGCGTGCGGGTTGCTGGTCGCCGCCGGGACGGCCGGGGCGTCGCGCCGGCGGCCCTACGACGCGGCGATCTTCGCGCTCAGCCCGCTGCTGGTGTTCCACGCCTTCTCCAACTGGGACTTGTTGGCGATGGCGTTCACCAGCTGCGCGCTGTGGGCGTGGGCCCGGTCGAGGCCGGTGGCGGCAGGGGTGTTGATCGCGCTGGGCACCTCGGCGAAGCTGTACCCGGTGCTATTGCTGGTGCCGATCGTGCTCCTCGCGTTGCGCACGGCCCGGGTCCGCGAGGCGGCGTGGGCGGTGGTCAGCGCCACGTTCGCCTGGTTGGCGGTGAACCTGCCGATCGCCATCGCCTACCCGCACGGGTGGTCCGAGTTCTATCGGTTCAGCGCGGACCGGGTCGCCGAGGCGAGCACCTTCTGGTACATGGGCCACTACCTGCGCACCGTTGGCTGGTTCGGCCCCGGATACGACTCCGGGTGGAAGCCCCCGGGTTACGCCGTGGCCCTGCTGTGCGTCGGCGCGGTTGGCGTCGTGTTCGCGCTCGGCGCGCTGGCCCCGGCCCGGCCGCGCATGGGGCAGCTCGTGTTCTTGGTGGTGCTTGCGTTCTTGCTGTCCACCAAGGTGTGGAGCCCGCAGTACTCGCTTTGGCTGGTTCCCCTGGTGGCGCTGGCCCGGCCGCGGTGGCGGATCACGCTGCTGTGGCAGTTCAGCGAGATCATGGTGTGGATCATGACGCTGTTGTGGCTGCTCGGCGGTGACAGCCACGGCATTGACTACGGCTGGCTGATGATCACACTTCTGGTCCGGGACGGGTTCCTGGTCGCGATAGCGGTGCTGGTGGTGCGCGAGATGTGGCACCCGGAGCGGGACGCGGTTCGCGCGGCCGGATTTGACGATCCATGTGGCGGGCCGTTCGACGGCGCGCCGGACCGACCGTGGCGGCAGTGGCAGAGCGAGCTGGACCGTTGGGCGGCGCCAGGAGATTTCGCGGGGCCCCCGGGTGGCGCCGCGGATGATGGCGCGGATGATGCCGCGCGACGAGAGATCTGGGCGCAGCCCGCAGTCGGCTGACACGACCCGAGGCCGGTTGGCGCCGCCCGGGACCGCGCGCGGCCCGCGACCCGTCGACGCGGCCCGAGGCCGGTTCGATGATCTCGGGAAAAACGCGGGATTGTTGCGCGAATCCCGAGATGATCAGCGCGTGACGGTGCTAGGACGCCGCAGCCGCAGCCGCGGCCGCGACCAGCAAGGCGATGTCTTCGGCTTGGCCGGCCGCCGGCGTCTCGACGATCACGTCGCACCCCGCTTCCAACACGATCGCGGTCAGGCGCGCTGGATCGATCTGCCCGGTGGCGAAGTTCGCGTGGCGGTCCGCCCCGGAGCCGGCGGCGTCACGGCTGTTGTTCGCGTGCACCAGGTCGATGCGGCCGGTGATCGCGCGCACCCGGTCCACGATGCCCTCGCGGGGTTCGCCGCTGGCGTGCGCGTGACAGGTGTCGAGCGCGAATCCCGGCGAGAATTCACCGATCGCGTCCCACAACCGGGCGAGCTGGTCCAGCCGACGGGCCATCGCGTTGGCCCCGCCGGCGGTGTTCTCGATCAGGATGGGCACCGGGAAGCCGCCGTCGGCGTCCGCTTGGACGAACAGTTTGCGCCAGTTGTCAACGCCCGTCGCCGGGTCGTCGCCCGCGGTGAGGTGCCCGCCGTGCACCACAAGCCCGCGCGCGTCAAGCGCTGCGGCGGCCGCCGCGTGGCGGGCCAGCAGCTTTCGGCTCGGGATGCGCACCCGGTTGTTCAGCGTCGCGACGTTGATCACGTAGGGAGCGTGGATGTACACCGGCAGGCCGCTGGCGATGATCTCGGCGGCGAGCGGGTGCGGTGCGGGCGCCTTCCAGCCCTGCGGGTCAGCGAGGAAGAACTGCATCGCGCGCGCGCCAACCGAAGCGGCGCGGGTGAGTGGATCGGCGGCGTCAACGTGGGCGCCGATGGCAACCATCGCCCCAGGCTACCGGTCGCGGCCGCCGCGCGGCCGGTTGAAGCCGGCTGACGAGCGCCGCGCGGAACGCTTCCGCCGGTCCCGGGGCCTATGGTGTTCGCGTGGCTTTGGCGTTGTATCGCAAGTACCGCTCCGCGACGTTCGCCGACATCGTCGGCCAGGAGCATGTGACCGCGCCGCTGCGGCAGGCGCTCGCCGCCGGGCGGATAAACCACGCCTATCTGTTCAGCGGGCCGCGCGGCTGCGGCAAGACTTCCAGCGCGCGGATCCTGGCCCGCTCGCTGAACTGCGCGACTGGCCCGACCCCGACGCCGTGCGGCGAGTGCGACTCGTGCCGGGAGCTGGCCCCGAACGGCAGCGGGTCGATCGACGTGATCGAGATCGACGCGGCCAGCCACGGCGGGGTGGACGACGCGCGAGAGCTGCGCGAGCGGGCGTTTTTCGCGCCGGTGCGCGACCGCTACAAGGTGTACATCATCGACGAGGCGCACATGGTCACCACGCAGGGTTTCAACGCCCTGCTGAAGCTGATCGAGGAGCCGCCGGAGTTCTTGGTCTTCATCTTCGCCACCACCGAGCCGGACAAGGTTCTGCCGACGATCCGCTCGCGCACCCACCACTACCCGTTCCGGCTGATCCCGCCCGGCGTGATGCGGGCGCACCTGGAGCGGATCTGCGCCGCCGAGGGAGTCGGCGTGGAGCCGGCGGTGTTGCCGCTGGTCGTTCGCGCCGGGGGCGGGAGCGCCCGCGACGCGCTGTCGCTGCTGGACCAGCTGCTCGCCGGTGCCGGCCCGGAAGGGGTCACCTACGCGCGCGCGGTGGCGCTGCTCGGGGTGACCGACGACGCGCTGTTGGACGAGATGGTCGAGGCGTTGGCCGCCGGTGACGCCGCGGCGGTCTACGGCGCGGTCGATCGGGTGGTGGAGGCGGGGCACGACCCGAGACGGTTCGCTTCCGATCTGCTCGACCGCTTCCGGGATCTGATCATCATGGGCGTGGTGCCGGATGCGGCCGCGCGCGGGCTCATCGACGAGCCGGCCGATCAGTTGGAGCGGATGAGCGATCAGGTGGCGCGGCTGACCGGGGCCGCGCTGACCCGCTTCGCCGAGATCGTGCACGCCGCGCTGATCGAGATGCGCGGCGCCACCTCGGCACGGCTGGTGTTGGAGCTGCTCTGCGCGCGGATGCTGTTGTCCGATGCCGGCGGTGACTTGGCCGCGCTGGCACGGCGCGTCGAGCGGCTGGAGCGGGCGACGCATGCCGCCGGCGCGTCCAGGCCGGGCCGGCCGGCGCGTGACGCGGCGTCGGCCGGGCCGGCGAGTCCTCCGGCGGGTGTCGAGTCGCCCCGCGCCGCCGCGCCGTCGGCGCCGGGCTCATCGCCGTCGGCAGCGGCGCCGTCGCCATCGGCGCCGAGCCCGTCCCCGTCGGCAGCGGTGCCGTCGCCGACGGCGTCGTCGGCCGCGGCGGAGCCGGGGCGAGGCGGGCCGCCCAAGGACCTGGGCGCGTTGGATTCGGCCGGCTTGCGTCAGCTGTGGCCGCAGGTCCTTGATGTGGTCAAGCGATCCAGTCGCCGCACTCGAGCGCTGCTGGACAACGCGCAGGTCGCCGAGCTGGACGGCGACCTGGTCACGTTGACCACCGAGACCGCGCCGCTAGCCCGGATGATCGGCGAGGCGAGCAACACCGCGCTGTTGGTGCAGGCGTTGCAACAATTGCGGGGCGGGGCGTGGCGGGTGCGGGTCACCGTGGCCGGAGCCGACGCCGACGCCGCGCCGAGCCCCGCGAGTGGCGCCGCCGCGCGAGTCGGCGGGTCGCCGCCGGCGGTGGCCGGGGACGGGGCTGGGGGCCCGGCCCCCGAGGCTGACCCGTCCGAGCCTGGCCTCGGCGGCGCTCGGTCGGCGCCGGCGGCGCCGAGGGAACCGGATCCGCGCGATGACGATCCCCGGGATGAGGACTCGTCGGAGAACGAGCCGTCGGACGAGGCGGGCGGCGCCCCAGCGGTCAGCTCTCGGGCCGATCGTGAGGCCGAAGCGCTGCGGCTGCTCGAGACGACCTTCGGGGCGCGCCCCGTGGACGAGCAACAGCGCTGAGCCGGCCGTCGGCGGCGTCGCCGACGAGAACACGACGCACCAAACCACTTTCGCACAGCCGGCACAAGCCCGGGCGCCACTACGCTGAATTGGTGAGTGCACGAGGCGGCGGGTACGGCGGCCAGCCCAACATGGCGCAATTGATGAAGCAAGCCCAAAAGATGCAGGCGCAGTTGGCGGCGGCGCAGGCCGAGTTGGCCGAGGCGGAGGTCACCGGGCGCGCCGGCGGCGGGCTGGTCAGCGCGACGGTCACCGGCGCTGGGGAGTTGCGGTCGCTGACGATCGATCCCAAGGTGGTCGATCCGGACGATGTGGAGACGCTGGCGGACCTGATCGTCGTCGCGATCCGCGACGCCACCCGCGCGGCTGGCGAGCTTGCCAATGACAAGATGGCGCCGCTCGCCGGTGGCCTGGGCGGCCTGGCCGGTCCAGGTGGGCTCGGCGGGCTCGGCATGGCGGGGTTCTGAGAGGCGGTTGAACGGCTCGCATGTATGAGGGCGCGGTCCAGGACTTGATCGACGAGCTCGGGCGGCTGCCTGGGATCGGCCCGAAGAGCGCCCAACGCATCGCGTTTCATCTGCTCGGCGCCGACCCGGCCGACGTGACCCGGCTGGCCGCGACGCTGATACGGGTCAAGGACGAGGTCCGGTTCTGCCGGATCTGCGGCAACGTCGCGGCGGCGGAGGAGTGCCGCATTTGCGCCGACCCGCGACGCGACCCGGCGGTGATCTGCGTGGTGGAGGAGCCCAAGGACGTGGTCGCGGTCGAGCGGACCCGTGAGTACCGGGGCCGCTACCACGTGCTCGGCGGGGCCATCAGCCCCATCGACGGGGTGGGGCCGGACAACCTGCGCATTCGCGAGCTGCTGACCAGGCTCGCGGACGGGGCGGTGAGCGAGCTGATCCTCGCCACTGACCCGAATCTGGAGGGCGAGGCGACGGCGACCTACCTCGCCCGACTGGTGGTTCCGATGGGTCTGACGGTGACCAGACTGGCCAGCGGGTTGCCCGTCGGTGGCGATCTGGAATACGCCGACGAGGTGACTTTGGGCCGGGCGTTCTCGGGCCGGCGCGCGGTGGATTAGTGATGTTTTCCGCGTACCCGCCGCCCGCTGGACCGCCAGTGGCTGGACCGCCGATGGCCGGGCCGCCAGTGGCCGGGCCGCCGGCCCCGCCGGTGGGGTTGACCGGCGTGGGGCCGCCGGAGGCGAGTCCCGGACGGCCAGTGGTGGGCGTTCGGCCGCGCCGGCGGCATCGGGCCTTGTTCTGGTCCGCGGTGGTCGTCTGCTTTGGCGTGGCGGCGGTCGGCGCGGTGGTGGCGGTGACCGGATACCTGGGCGCGTCCCAGCCGGCGGGGGTGGTTCGCGACTATTTCGCCGCGTTGGCGCGCGGTGACGCCGCCGGCGCGCTGGCGTTGGGCGATCTGCCCGATGGCACCCACGCCTGGCTCACCGATGAGGTGTTGCGCGCGCAGAACGACATCGCCCGGATAACCGATGTGGTGCTCAGCGCCCGAGGCTCGGGGAACGCCCGCACCGTTGATGTGCAGTATCGGCTGGTCGGCGCCGATGGCGCGGTGCCGGTGGCCGACACCGTCCAGCTCACCCGGCAAGGCCGGGCGTGGCGGCTCACCCCGGCCGCGGTGGTGACCCACGTGAGCGTGGTGAAGGCCGGCGACCGCGCGCGGCTGGCTGGCAGCGCGGTGCCTTCCGGGGACGTGCTGCTGTTTCCCGGGGCGTTGCCGATCACGTTCGCGGCGTCGGCGCTCGCCGTGCCCGCTGCGCAGCGCGTGGTGCGGTTCAGCGGCGGCGGTCTGGTCGTCGCCGAGCCGCAGGTGACGGCGGCGGCGCGCGGCACGGTTCAGGCCGCGCTGCGCGACGCGTTGGACGCCTGCCTCGCGGGCAAGTCGAAACAGCAAGCGTTGTGCCCGCAGCCGTCCGCCGGTCGGGTGGTGCCCGGGTCGCTGCGCGGCGCCATCAGCGGGAATCTGTCCGATGACCTGACGGTCGGCCTTGACTCGGCCGACTCCGGCCTGCTCGACATCACGGCGACGGCGCGCGTGACGGGCAGCTACCAGGCGTTGGACTTCAACAACTTCGCGGTCACCAAACGAGGCACGGTGGTGTTGCGCCTGGCCGTGCGGGCGCTGACCAGCGCGCCGGGGTCGCTGTCGTGGAGCGCGTGATGCGGAGTGGTCCGTGGGCCCGGGTGGTGGTCGCGGTGCTGGCCCTGGTGACGGTGCTGGCCCTGGTCGCGCCCGGCGCCGCCGAGGCGGCGCCGGGTCCGCCAGACGCGCCGCAGTGGTGGTTTGACAGCTGGGGGGTGTCGTCGCTGTGGGCCGACGGAGCGCGCGGGCAGGGCGTGATCATCGCAGAGATCGACACCGGGGTGAACGCGCAAACGCCAGAGTTGGCGGGTCAGATCCTGCCCGGGATCAATCTCGGCTCGACTGGTGGCGACGGTCGGCGCGACCACGACACCGACCCATTCGGGCATGGCACCGCGATGGCGTCGATCATGGTGGCGCGTCCCGGGCTGTACAACATCACCGGTCTCGCGCCGGGCGCGAAGGTGCTGCCGATCGCGGTGCCCATTGTCGGCACTGACGACGAGGCCAACAACAGCTCCGACCAGGTGACCACGGCCATCAAGTGGGCCGCCGACCACGGAGCCAAGATCATCAGCATGTCGCTGGGGGGCAAGCGCAACCCGATGCAGGACACCTCGCCGTGCCCGGACGACGAACAGGCCGCGATCACCTACGCCGTGGCCAAGGGCGCGGTCGTGGTGGCGGCGGCGGGCAACTCCGGCCAGTCCGGCAGCCCAGTGGAGGACCCGGGGGTGTGCCTGGGCGTGGTGTCGGTGGGCGCGGTGGACAGCAGCGGGCAGGTGGCCGCTTTCTCCTCCCGCCACCGGTACCTGACGGTGACCGCGCCCGGGGTGGACATCCCGAGCTTGGGGCGCGGCTCGGGCACCGCCTACGTGGGTGAGGGAACCAGTCAGGCGACCGCGCTCACCTCGGCGGTGCTAGCCCTGGTCTGGTCGAAGCACCCGTCGCTGTCCAACGAGCAGGTGGTGGCTCGGCTGCTGGCCACTCTTGATCGACGATCGAGCACCCGCGACCCGGCGTATGGCTTCGGCACCGTGAACGCGCGGCGGGCGGTAACGGCCGACGTCCCGGCCTCGGCGCCCAACCCGGTGTACCGCGCGGTGGAGCCATATGTCGCGCAGTTGCGCGACCGCGCCTCCGCCAAGCTCAAACCCGCCAAGTCGACGCCGGCGCCGAGCGCGCCACCAGGGGAGTTCGCGGTGGGGACCGCGCCCAGCGCGATCACCCGGCCGGTGGTCACCGGCGCGGCGGTGACCGTCGCCGGGACGCTCGCGTTGATTGTTTTGGTGGTTTTCGGCGCCTACCGGCGCAGGCGGTGGCGGCGAGCGGTGGCGGCAGGCGGGTCGTCGGTCACTGGCGGTGACGCCGGCGCGCTCGCCCTCGGGTCGCCTCCGGGCCCATCGCTGGGTCCGGGCACTGAGTGGGGACAGCCGGTCGCGTGGGGCCAACCGGTCGCCTGGGGGCGGCCGGTCGCGTGGGGCCAGCCGGTGGCTGCGACCCAACTGGCGCCGCCAGCGTGGCCGAGTCCATCGCTCGGGACCAACCAGCCCGTGGCTCAAGGCCAGCCGGTGGCTGCGACCCAACTGGCCCCGTCAGCGTGGCCGAGTCCATCGCTCCCGGCCGCGAGCCCATCGCTCCCGATCGCGGGGCCGGCAGCGCCCCCGTGGCAGGCTGCGCCGGCTCAGCAGGCGCCAGTGAGCGCGCCGGGTTTGCCGCCCGAAGCTGGCCCTCCGACTCCGCCGGTGTCGTGATCTCGGGAAAAACGCAAGAACCTTGCGCATTTCCCGAGATCATCGCAGCCGACTCGGCCCTCGCGGGTCGGCGTCCGCGCGGGTCGGTCGGCTCAGCTGCCGGGATTTCAGGCGGGGGCCGGCCCAAAGACCCCATTGGGGTCGTGCAGCACCACGGTTCCGGCGATGTGGTCGTGGATCGCCCGATGGTCCCGGCTGGCGATCATCATGATCGAGGAGACCGTGAATGTGAAAATCGCGAAAATCGATTCCACGATCCCGCCGACGATCTGCCGCATCGCCATCCATCCCCAGTTCGCCGGGCGGTGGTCGTGAATGCGCATGCAGCGCATGTGCAGCACCTGCTTGCCAGGGGTCTGCCCGCGCGCCCACACGATGAGGTCCCAGACCACGTATCCGACGCCCAAAGTGATGATCGCCAGCCCGATTTCGAGGAAGTAGCCGCCAATGCGTCGCCCAGGGCTCGCCACCTCGACGCCGTTGGGCAGCACCATGTCGCTGGATGGGTCGTAGTGGGTGCCGGGCGGAAGCGGCCAGCCGGCGGCACCGGGGGCGGACGGATCGGGCATTGGCGGTTGCTGGGCGCGCCAGTCATCCGGGCTGGCGCCACCTGGGGTCGGGTTGTCGGGGTTCGGGTCGTCTTGCGCCTGGCTGATGGCGTTCCCTTTGGTCGGCCAGCGAGCGCGACCCGCCAGCGTTTGCTACCAGTGCTCGGCCAATAACTGATACGGGCCTCAGGTTAGCCCCGGACATTACCGGGGGAGGTATCTGGTTGCGGGGGCGCGCCCTGGCACCGCATACACTCGACTCGCCAAGTGCTAGCGACCACATGCACAAGCTCACATCCAAGCCACGGACAGGGGTGCGCCCGATGACCTGCGTGATTGCGGCTGGCGCCGCTGTCACATCGTCGCCGGGCGCCGAGCACCGAGTCGGGGAAGACAGCCGCGACGACGCGGACGTGATCATCATCGGCGCGGGTCCGGCCGGCAGCAGCGCGGCGTACTGGCTCGCCTCGGCGGGGCGCAGCGTGTTGCTGCTGGAGAAGGCGGCCTTCCCGCGCGAGAAGGTCTGCGGCGACGGGCTGACCCCGCGTGGCACCCGGGCGCTGGTGGAGCTGGGCATAGACGTCAGCGAGGAAGCGGGTTGGCGGCACAACAAGGGTCTGCGGGTGATCGCCGCCGGGCTGCGGCTGCACATGGACTGGCCGCAGCTGACCAGTTTCCCGCCGTACGGGCTGGTGCGGCGGCGCGCCGATCTCGACCTCATGCTCGCCGAGCACGCGGTGGCGGCGGGGGCTCGCTGGCACCAGCAGACCAACGTCACCGGTCCGATCCTCGATCGCGCCGGCCGGGTGGTCGGGGTCAGCGCGTTGGCCGGCCCGGACCGGCGCCCGGTCGAGTACCGCGCGCAGGTGGTGCTCGCCGCCGACGGGGTGAGCGGCAAGTTCGCGCGCCAGCTGGGCGTGCACCGCAACGCCAAACGTCCGATGGGGGTGGCCGTTCGGCGCTACTACCGCAGTCCGCGCGCCGAGGACGACTACCTGGAGTCCTGGCTGGAGCTGTGGGACGGCCCGCCCGGCGCGGACTCCTCGATCCTGCTGCCGGGCTACGGCTGGATCTTCGGCATGGGCGATGGCGCCGTCAACGTCGGGTTGGGCGTGCTGAACTCCTCCGACGGCTTCGGGCGCACCGACTACCGGGCGATGCTCACTCGGTGGCTGAACGGCACTCCGGAGGAATGGGAGTTGCGCGCCGGAAACGCGGTCGGCCCGATCCGGGGGGCCGGGCTGCCGATGGGCTTCAACCGCACCCCGCACTACACCCATGGCGCGCTGCTGCTCGGGGACGCCGCGGGCACGGTCAACCCGTTCAACGGAGAGGGCATCCCGTACGCGATGGAGTCGGGCAAGTTCGCCGCGCAGGCGGTCGCGCAGGCGCTGGCGCGTCCCGTCGGGCCGTCGCGGGAGCGCGCGCTGGCCGCCTACCCGGCCGAGCTGTCACGGCAGTGGGGGTCGTACTACCGCGTCGGCGGGTGGTTCGGCAAGCTGATCGGCACGCCGGCCGTGATGCGGCTGGGCACCCGGCACGCGCTGCCGCACCCGGCGCTGATGCGGTTCGTCATGAAGATGCTGGCGAACCTGCACGACCCGCACGACGGCGATCTCTCCGACCGGGCGATCGCGCTGTTCGACCGGATAACCCCGGCGATCCGATGAACGCTACGGGGCGCATGCGGTATTTTCCGTTCATCGAGTCATCCAAGGAAGGAAAGCAGGTCGCCTGATGCTGTCGATGTACCTGCCGATCCTGCTGCTGTTCGTGCTGGCAGCACTGTTCGCGATCTTCTCGGTGGCGATCGCGCCGTTCATCGGCCCGCGCCGGTACAACCGAGCCAAGCTCGACTACTACGAGTGCGGCATCGATCCGACGCCGATGCCGGCGGGCAGCCACCGGTTCCCGATCAAGTACTACCTGACGGCGATGCTGTTCATCGTCTTCGACATCGAGATCATCTTCCTGTATCCGTGGGCGGTAGCCAGCGGCGGCGCGGGGAGCGCCGGGTTCGGGCTGTTCCTACTGGTTGAGATGATCTTGTTCATCGGCACGGTGTTCATCGCGTACGCCTACATCTGGCGGCGCGGCGGCCTGGACTGGGATTGAGCTGACATGGGCTTAGAGGAGAAGTTGCCGGACGGCATCTTGCTGGCCAGCGTGGAGAAGCTGGTCAACTGGACGCGCAAGTCCTCGCTGTGGCCGGTCACCTTCGGCTTGGCCTGCTGCGCCATCGAGATGATGACCTTCGGCGCGCCGCGCTTCGACTCGGCGCGGTTCGGCATGGAGGTGTTCCGTCCCTCGCCCCGACAGGCCGACCTGATGATCGTGGCCGGTCGGGTGAGCCAGAAGATGGCCCCGGTGGTGCGCCAGATCTACGACCAGATGCCGGAGCCGAAATGGGTGCTGGCGATGGGGGTCTGCGCCAGCTCGGGCGGGATGTTCAACAACTACGCCGTGGTGCAAGGCGTCGATCACATCGTGCCGGTGGACATGTACCTGCCGGGCTGCCCGCCGCGCCCGGAGATGCTCATCGACGCGGTGCTGAAACTGCACCACAAGATCATGAATGAGCCGCTGGGGCCGAAACGGGCGCGTCGGCTGGCGGACCAGAAGGTCGAGCTGGTTCCGTCGAGCCAGAAGTTCGCCCGATAGGGGGATGGCATGAGGTTGCGGACCCGAGCGGGCGAAGGCGGCGCGAACCGCGGTGAGCGGGGAGACGAACGATGAGTGAGGACGTGGCCAAGGGCGTGGCGGAGCGATCGGAACCCGAAGCCGAGACCGCGGCGGTCGCTGGCGCCGAGGTCGAGAAGTCGACGGACGAGGCCATCGGCGTGGATTGGGCGATTGGGACCCAGCGGCGGGGCATGTTCGGGGTGTCCGGCAGCGGGGACACCACCGGATTCGCCGGCCTGGTCCGCGAGCCATGGTCGCCGCCGACCGCGCAGCACCCGTTCGGCGGCTACTTCGACGAGGTGGTCGACGGGTTGGCCGCCGCCTATGAGCGCTTCCAGGTGGCGGTGCGCCAGATCGTGGTGGATCGCGGCGAGCTGACCTTGCACGTCGGTCGGGACCACTTGCTCGCGCTGGCGCGGACTCTGCGCGACGACCCAGCGCTGCGCTTCGAGCTGTGCTCGTCGGTGTCGGGCGCTGACTACCCGGACACGGCGCGCCGGCTGCACGCCGTGTACCACCTGCGGTCGATGACCTACCGGCGCAGCATCCGCCTCGAGGTGGCGGTGAGTGAGACCGATCCGCACGTCCCGTCGGTCACCGCTGTCTACCCGACCGCCGACTGGCAGGAGCGGGAGGCGTACGACATGTTCGGGATCATCTTCGACGGCCACCCGGCGTTGACGCGCATCATGATGCCCGACGACTGGGACGGCCACCCGCAGCGCAAGGACTATCCGCTCGGCGGCATCCCGGTGCAGTTCCGGGACGCGAGCATTCCGCCACCGAACGAAAGGCGGGCGTACCACTAGATGTCTGACACGTATTCCCCATTTCGGGAGACCACTGAGGGCCGGGTCTACACCCTTGAGGGCGGTGACTGGGACGAGACCATCGCCGGCCTGGATCTGACCGGGCATGAGCGGCTGGTTTTCAACATGGGTCCGCAGCACCCGTCCACCCATGGCGTGCTGCGCTTGGTGCTGGAGGTCGATGGCGAGACGGTCACCGACCTGCGCCCGGTGGTCGGCTACCTGCACACCGGAGTCGAGAAGAACCTGGAGTTCCGCACCTGGACCCAGGCGGTGGCCTATGTGACCCGGTGCGACTATCTCTCGCCGATCTTCAACGAGACGGTGTACTGCCTGGCGGTGGAGAAGCTGCTGGGGATCGAGGCGCCGGAGCGCGCCCAGTTGATCCGCATCATGATGATGGAGATCAACCGGGTCTCCTCGCACTGGGTGTTCCTGGCCACCGGCGGCATGGAGCTGGGCGCGTTGACGGCGATGACCAACGGTTTCCGGGCGCGTGAGCGCTGCCTCGATGTGCTGGAGCTGGTCACCGGGCTGCGCATGAACCACGCCTACGTCCGCCCCGGCGGGGTGGCGCAGGACCTGCCTGAGAACGCGGTGGAGAAGATCCGCGACTGGCTCAAGCAGACCCGCACCGAGCTGGTGGGCGTGGACAAGCTGCTGCGCGGGCAGACGATCTGGGTGAACCGGCTGAAGAACACCGGCTGGATCGACGTCGAGGGTTGTGTCGCGCTGGGCATGTCCGGTCCGGTGATGCGCGCCGCGGGGCTGCCCTGGG
>WQZC01000023.1 GCA_009780925.1 Actinomycetes bacterium
GCATGCCGTTGGCGGTCGGCGGCCCCTCGTAGAACACCCAGCGCGGGCCGTCGGCGGTTCGCGCCATGGAGCGCGCGAAGACCCGGTCCGCCCGCCAGCGCTCGATGACCGCGCGATCCATCGCGGGCAGGTCGATGTGCGGCGGCAGCGGTTGATAGCCGGCCAGGGGGGTGCTCACGGCGGCGTTGCTCCTAGGTGGCGTGCGGTGGCGGGGTCGCGACATCGCATTATCCCGCAGGCGCCGGCAGCGCGCCGGTCAAGCGGACCGGCGCGGCGCCCGCATAAGTGGCGGTTCCCGCGTTGGCTAATCCGTCGCGGGCTGTTCCCCGGCGCCCGCTGGCTGTTCGCCCGGCGACCCGGCCTCGTGGTGGATCGCCCCGGTGGTGGCGCGCAACGGCGCCCCGGTGCCGCCCCAGCGCCGCGCGACGATCTCGGCGGCGATCGAGACCGCCGTCTCCTGCGGGGTGCGCGCGCCCAGGTCCAGGCCGAGCGGCGCGCGCAACCGGGCCAGCTCGGCCTCGGTGAGCCCGCGCGCGCGAAGCTGGCAGGTCCGCTCGTCGTTGGTGCGCCGCGAGCCCATCGCGCCCAGGTAGGCCAGCGGCAGACGCAGCGCCAGCTCCAGCACCGGCACGTCAAACTTCGGATCGTGGGTGAGCACGCACACCACGGCGCGCTCGTCCACCGCGCCGGCGGCCACCTCCCGGGCTAGGTAGCGGTGCGGCCAGTCGACCACCAGCTCGTCCACTCCGGGGAAGCGCGCCGGGGTGGCGAACGTCGCGCGCGCGTCGCACACGGTGACCCGGTAGCCGAGGAAGGCTCCGAGCCGGGCCAGCGCCGCCGCGAAGTCGATCGCCCCGAAGACGATCATCCGTGGCGGCGGGGTGTGCGCGGCGACGAAGACGGCGAGCTCGTCGCCGCGCCGCTCGCCGTCCGGCCCGTACCGCAGGATCGCGCTCCGGCCCTGCGCGAGCAGCCCGCGCGCGTCGTCGCGCACCGCCGCGTCCAGGCGGGCGGAACCGAGCGATCCGGCCGTCGCGGCCGGCCGGACCACCAGGTGCCGGCCGACCCGGCCGACCCGGCTGGAACGGCTGGGCCGCTGCTCGCCTCCCGGCGGGCCAGCCTCCGGGGCCTGCGTGCCCAGGGCGTCCTGGACCCGGGCGCCGGCGCCGAGGGGGTCCGTTCCCGGGGCGCCGGCCTGCCGGGCCTGCGTTCCTTGGGCGTCCGCGCCGTCCGTGCCGTCCTCGTCCGGCGCGCTGTCGGCGATGACGGTGGCCACCGCGATGGGCTGCCCCGCCGCGAGGTCCGCGGCCAGCGCGCCCAGCTCCGGGAAGGTCTGGCGGTCGATCCGTTCGATGAACAACTCGATGATCCCGCCGCAGGTGAGTCCGGCCCCGAAGGCGTCGTCGTCGCTGACCCCGAACCGGTGCAGCCCGGGCCGCGCGCCGTCGCGCGCGGCCCGGGCCAGCTCGTACACCGCGCCTTCGACGCAACCGCCGGACACGCTGCCGATGGCGCCCCCGTCCGGGCCGACCGCCATCGCGGCGCCGGGCGGGCGCGGCGCGGAGCGCCAGGTGCTCACCACCGTGGCCAGGCCGGTGGGCGCGCCGGAGCGCCAGCACCGGGTCAGCTCGTCAATCAAGTCGCGCACGGGCGCTCGCCTCCATGTCCGGGACTGGTTCATTCCGGGGGCCGGGGCGTCATCCGCCCCGGCCCCCGGGTGGGTCGCGCCGTTGTCGGCGCACCCGCCGAGCGTATTGGGTCGCGGACCGGAGCGGTCCGACCTGGTTGGCACTACGCGCGCATTTTGTGAGTCAAGCGCGCATTCGGATTGAGTCGTCAAATGTGGATTGACAACGCCGCGGGGCACTCCTAGAGTCTCAAGCACTGTGCTGGCACGCGGTGCTTTGCCGCGATCCTGGGATCTTGACAAAGTGCCGACAGTATGCAGATGGCGTAGCCTGACGAGCGTCCCGCTCGCTCGGGGAGCCGCCCTCGGCAGCCAGGGCTGGCCCACCGCCGGTCCGCGCAGTGGCAACGAACCCGCGATCATCCGGCACCTGGTTTCTTCCGAAGTTAGGAGTTGTTTCGTGTTCGAACTGTTTCCCGGCGACTACTCCCGCTCCCAAGCGGTCAACATGGGGTTGCGCTCAGGGCTTCAGATAGGTGAAGCGATGCGCGCGGCCAGCGACCTCGCCAAGGATGGCTCCTCGGCCTGGGACTGGTACGCGAGCTGGCGGCGGTTCGCCGAGCAGCAGGTGGACCAAGCCGAGGACGAGTTCGCCGAAGGCTTCGTCATCGCCTCGGGGGAGCGGATGCTGCGCGCCTCGGTCGGGCTGTACGTCGCGCAGGCGCGCATCCCGGACCGGCGGCACCGCCTGGACGCGCTGCGCGAGCACTGGCGGGTGTTCGACCTGGGCATCGAGCGCTCCCGCCTGGGCTATGAGCGGGTCAGCTTCGACTCGCCGGACGGCGAGCTGCCGGCGTGGTGGATCCCCGGCTCGACCGACGGCTCCCCGACTCCGGCGCTGGTCTACTACCCAGGGTTCGACCTGGACAAAGAGATGATCGTGCTCACCCTGCGCGACAGCTACCAGCGTCGCGGCATCGGGGTGCTCATCGTGGACGGCCCGGGCATCGGCGAGACGCTCTGGCTGCAGCAGATGCCCTCGCGCTACGACTACGAGGTGCCCAGCCGGGCGGCCCGTGACTACCTCAAGACCCGTTCCGACGTGGTCGCCGACAACATTGGGGTGGCGGGGATCAGCCTGGGCGGCTACTACGCCACCCGCAGCGCCGCCTTCGAGCCGTCCTTCGTCTGCTGCTCGGCGTGGGCCGGCACCCGCAACTTCGGCGGCAACATGCGCCGTCGCTGGGATCCGCAGAGCCAGACCAGCCCCGAGGTCAATCACCAGCTCATGGCGGTCATGGGCAAGGACAACATGCGCGACGCGCTGGAGCGGGTCATCGACTGGAACCTCACCGGACAGGTCGGGGGGCTGCACATGCCCTACCTGATGGTGCACGGCGAGTTGGACCGCCAGTCCACGCTGGCCGAGGCCAAGGCGATCTTCCGGGAGATCCCCGCCGAGGACAAGACGCTGCGCGTGTTCACCGCTGGCGAGGGCGGCGCCGAGCACTGCCAGATCGACGAGCCGATCGCCTCGCGCGAGTACATCAGCGACTGGACCGCCCTGCGCATGGGGACGGTCAAGCCGGCATGACCGCCAAGTCCCGGGCGCGCGCCGCGTCTGCCGACGCGGCGGCGGAGCCCGTTGATTCGGTCCCGGCCGAGCGAGTGGCCGGAGCCGGGCTGGTCGGCCAGGATCTGACCCCGAGCGAGTACGACGGGTACCTGCGCGGCACCGCCAAGTACCTGGCGGACCTGGTGGAGCCGGGCGACCTGCACGCCGCGTTCGTGCGCTCGGTGGTCGCCTCGGCGCGGATCGTCTCGGTGGACGCCAGCGAGGCCGCCGGGATGGAGGGCGTGGTCTTCGTCGCCTCCGGCGCGCAGCTCGCCGCCGACGGGTTGCCGATGCGATCGGACAGCGCCCGCGTGGATCCGACATTCGCGGTCTTCCACCAGTGGTTCGCGCCCACGCTCCATTTCCCCGCAGTGGCGGTGGACGAGGTCCACTACGTCGGCGAGCCCGTCGCCATCGTGATCGCCACCGACCGCTACCTCGCTGAGGACGCGGCGGAGGCGGTCGTGGTGGACTACGACGAGCGCGCTCCGGTCATCGACGCGCTCGACGCGCTGCTCCCGGACAGCCCCTTGGTGTATCCCGAGCTGGGGTCCAACATCGCCGCCTCGATGCGCTACGGCAAGGGCGACGTGGCGGCGGCCCAGGCGACGCCGGGCGCGGTGACCGTGCGCCGGGAGTACGAGGTCGGGCGGCAGAGCGCGGTGCCGATGGAGGGGCGCGGCGTGCTGGCCCGCCCCGACGGCGCCGGCGGGCTGGACGTGTTCAGCTCGACGCAGTTCCCGTTCATCCTGACCCAAACCCTCGCCCAGACGCTGGCTTGCGATCCGGCGTCGGTGCGCGTCCAGGTGCCGTCCGTCGGCGGCGCCTTCGGGCAGAAGACCACCGCCTATGGCGAGGATCTGGCGGTCGCGTTCGTGGCCCGCCAGCTCGGCCGGCCGGTCGCCTGGGTGGAGGACCGCTACGAGAACCTGACCACCGCCACGCAAAGCCGCGACCAGCGCCACGTGATCGAGCTGACCGTTGATCGGCAGGGCCGCATCCTGGCGCTGGACGACGAGTTCGTGGTGAACTACGGCGCCTGGTCCACGATCCGCTCCGGCGTGATCGCTAACACCGCGATCCACCTGATGGGCGCCTACAAGATCCCGGCCATCGCGGTCCGGGCCACTGGGGTGTTCTCCAACAAGGCCCCGACCGCCCAGTATCGCGGCGCGGGCCGGCCGGAGGCCGCCTACGCCCTGGAACGGGTGCTGGACGCCGCCGCGCGCGAGATCGGCGTCAGCCGGCGGAAGATCCGCGAGATCAACCTGCTCGGTCCGGACGACCTGCCGTACCACCAGGGCATCCCGTACCGCGACGGCGAGGAGATCGTCTTCGACGGCCGGGACTACGTCGCGGTCGCCCGCGCGGCCTGGGAGCTGCTGGATCCCGACGAGCTGGAGACGCTGCGCTACGCCGCGCCGCCCGGGTGCTATCTCGGCGCCGGGCTCGCCACTTTCATCGAGGCCACCGGGCGCGGGCCCGAGCCGGAGTACGTGCGGGTCCGTCTGGAACCCGATGGGACGATCGCGGTGCAGACCGCCGGCGGCCCGAGCGGCCAGGGGCATCAGACCACGCTGGCCCAGATCGCCGCCGACGCGGCGCTGGTCGACTTCGCCGGGGTGCGCGTCACCACCGGCTCGGCGGTGGGCCTGCCCCATGCCGGACCGACCGCGGCCAGTCGGACCGCTGTGATCGCGGGCTCGGCGGTGCATGTCGCGGTGGGGGAGCTGGTCGCGAAAGTGACTGGCTTGCTGGCCGATCACTTCGGCGCGCCCACGGTCGCGCACACCCGGTCCGGGTTCGAAGCGGGCGGCGAGACGGTCAGTTGGGCGCGCGCCGCGCAGCTGTGCCACGACGCGGCGGCCGGCGCTCCGATCGAAGTGGTCACCGGCTGGGCGCCGCCACGCGCCACCTGGACCATGGGCGCGCATGTCGCGGTGGTCGAGGTCGACGCGCGGACCGGTAAAGTCCGCGTGCTGCGCTACGGCGTCGCCGAGGAGAGCGGACCGGCCATCAACGGCCGCATCGTCAACGGCCAGGTGCGCGGCGGGGTCGCGCAGGGCATCGGATCGGCGCTGCTGGAGGAGTCGGGCTACGACGCCAGCGGTCAGCCGATGGCCACCAGCTTGGCCGACTACCGGGTGCCCGAGGCGGCCGAGGTGCCGACGGTGCGCATCGCGCACCTGCTGGAGCCCTCGAAACTCAATCCGCTGGGCATCAAGGGCGTCGGGGAGAGCGGCGTGGTCGCGGTGCCCGCCGCGGTCGCCTCGGCGGTCGAGGACGCTCTGGCGCAGTTCCACATCAGTCCGGCGCGCACTCCGCTGTCGGCTGACCACCTGCTCAAAGAACTAGTCAGGGCTGGGGTGAGGTCATGAAACCGCCCGCGTTTGAGTGGGTCGCCCCGGACAGCTTGGAAGCCTGCCTGGCCGAGCTGATCGATTCCGACGGCGACGTGCGCGTGATCGCTGGTGGGCAGAGCCTGATCCCGCTGCTCAACCTGCGCTTCGCCCGTCCGCTGCGGTTGGTGGACATCAACCCGCGCGACGAGCTGGCGGCCATCACCACCGCCGCCACCGCGACTGGGTACGAGGTGCGCATCGGGGCCACCGTGCGCCACCAAGGCGTGCTGGAGGACGCCGCGCTCAACGACGTCTGCCCGGTGTTCGCGCAGGCGGCGATCGAGATCGGGCACCTGGCCATCCGCAACCGGGGCACCTTCGTCGGCGCCGTCGCGCACGCCGATCCGCATGGCGAGTGGCCGGCGGTGGCACTGGCGCTGTCCGGCGTCGTCTCCGCCCAGTCGGCCGAGCGCGGCGAACGCGCGATCCCGGCGGCGGAGTACTACCTCGGTCCGTATTCCACCTCGCTGGAAACCGACGAGATGGTGACCGCGGTGGCGTTCCAGATCCCGCGCGACCAGTCCGCCGCTTGCTGTGAGGTCTCGCCGCGCCGGGGGGACTTCGCCCAAGCCGGCGCGGTGGCCGCGCTGTCCGCGACGGACGGCCAGGTGCGCTCGGCGCGGGTGGCGCTGTTCGGCGAGGCGACCGGATTGCGGTCGCTGTCGGTTGAATCGCTGGTCGGCGCGTCGCTCGCGGAGCTGGACCCGCGCGCCTGGGACTCGGTTTCGATTCGACTGTGCGCCGGCGCGGCCGCTGGCGCCAACCAGCGGCTGGTCGAGCACGTGGTCGCGTGCGCGTTGGCCGACGCGGCCGGGCAGCGCGCGCGCGCCGCGGCGAAGGAGGAACAGTGACCTCGCTCATGGAAGACATCGTCGACTCGGCGCCGGCCAGCCTTGAGGTGTCGGTGACCGTCAATGGCGCGCTGCGGTCGGCCTCGGTGCCGCCGCGCACCACCCTTGCCGACTACCTTCGCGACGCGCTCGGCTTGCGCGGCACGAAGGTCGCCTGCGAGCAGGGTGTGTGCGGCGCCTGCACGGTGTTGCTGGACGGCGCCGCCGTCCGGTCCTGTCTGGTGCTGGCCGTGCAAGCCGACGGCCACACCGTCCAAACCGTCGAAGGTCTCGCGACTAGTGAGGAGGAGCTCAGCGATCTGCAGCAGGCATTCGCGCGAAATGACGCGATGCAGTGCGGTTTCTGTACTTCAGGCATGTTGATGACGGCCGCCGCGATCTTGGATCGGGGCGTGCCGGTGACCGCTGACGAGGTTCGCGAGACGCTGTCCGGGAATCTGTGTCGCTGCACCGGATACTCGGGCATCGTCAACGCGGTGACCGATGTGGCCGCCGCGCGTGGCCTGACCAACTGTGACAACCCGGTGTGATCGAACCTCGGGTCCAGTCCCATCCCCCAGTAGGACAACGAAAACCAGGAGCAGGAATGACAATGCGAGCACCAAGGGCAAAGACCTTGGCGGCCATCCTCGGGATCGCCGCCCTGACCCTCACCGCGCTCACCGGCTGCGGCTCGAGCAACAAATCCAACGGCGGCGGCTCCACTGGTGGCGGCGCCGGCACCAGCGCGGCGGCTCCCTCCGGCGGCGGAACCTATGAGATCGGCCTCACCGGCGACTTCTCGGCCGGCTACGCCGCGCTCGCGGTGCCGTGGCGGGACGGGATCCTGGCCTACTTCGACGCCGTCAACAAGGCCGGCGGCATCAACGGCAACAAGGTGAACGTGACGGCGCTGGACGACGGCAACACCCCGACCAACGCGGCCGCGAACGTGCACCGGTTCATCAGCGCCAAGGACAGCGCGGTGTTCGTTTACTCCTCGACCACCGCGGTCACCGTGGGACCGCTGCTGAGCGACGCGAAGATCCCGGCCTCGATCCTGGCCCCGACCCTGGACCAGCTGGAACCGGTCCAGCCGTACCTGTTCACCATCACCGCGCCGCTGGCCAGCCTCGGCAAGCCGATGCTGGACACCGTGGTCTCGATCGGCAAAGAGAAGGGCATCGCCAGCCCCAAGGTCGGCATCCTCACCGGCCAGAGCCCAGTGCTCGCGGCGCTCAACGACGCTGCCGTGCAGGCGGCCAAGGACGCCGGTGTGACCGTGGTCGAGAACCAGAAGCTGCCCACCACCGCCACCACCTCGGACGCCCAGGCCCTCGCCCTCGCGTCCAAGAAGCCTGACGTCGTGGTGCTCGCGGCGAGCAACAACCTGGCCATCTCCGCGGTCGGCGTGCTGCGCCAGCAGGGCTTCACCGGCCCGATCATCGCCTACCCGGGCGCGGGCTCGCTGCCCACGATGAAGCAGCTCAACGACGCCAACTACTACGTGCTGAACACCAGCCCGTACTCCCAGGCCGGCACCACCCCGACGATCGACAAGTTCATCGCCGACGTCCAGGCGTACGGCAAGGACCCGAACTCGCCGAACATGATCAACGGCTACGCGCAGGGCATGGTCATGGGCAAGGCGCTGGAGGCCTGCGGGTACCCGTGCACGGGTGAGAAACTGCAGGCGGCGATGAGTGGATTGAGCAACCTTGATCTGGACGGCTTGCTCTTCGGCCCGATCGACTACAGCCAGAACCACGCCGGTTGCACGCTCGGCCAGGTCTTCGTGTGGGATCCCGACAAGCAGGTGCTCAACAAAGTCGGCGACCCGACCGAGATTCCGCTCAGCTGACAGCTGACTGACTCCCACGTAAAATGGAATCCTTTGTTCAGGCCCTAGTTGCCGCCCTTCCCGTCGCTGGGATGTATGCGCTGGTGGCTGTCTCGTTGGTGACGATCTTCCGGGCGGTGCATATCTTCAACCTCGCCCAGGGGTCGTATTCGATCATCGCCGCATTCATCTTCCTTGAGATCTACAAGGCGATAGGAGGAGATTTCTGGCTCAGCTTGCTGGCCGCTATCGCATGCGCCGCGCTCATGGGCGTGATAGCGTTTCGGGTCATCTACCGGCCGTTGTTGGGCCGGGTCCCGATCCAGCTGCTGATGGTGTCCATCGGGTTGGATATCGCGCTCTCCTCGTTGGCGCTCACCATCTGGGGCCCGAACATTGTTTTCATTAAATTGCCGCACCTGTTCGATGGTGTCTACCGATGGGGATGGATATCCATCTCCAAAGTCAACGTCGTGATCGTCGTCGTGGCAGTGGTTCTGATCTCGGCGTTCGGCGTGGTCTTGAAGTACACCAAGTTCGGGTTGAGCATGCGAGCCACCTCCGATCTGCCAGTGCTGTCCACGGTGCGCGGCATCCGGGTAGGCCGGGTGTCCACCGCGGCGTGGGCGATCGCACTGGCGTTCGGGGTGATCGCAGCCGTGGCGATGGGGTCATCCCAGGGGATGACCCCGAACTCGGCACGGGCGCTTGGGATCGCGGCGGTGCCCGCGGCGGTCATCGGCGGCATTGACTCCATCGCCGGCGCCTTGTGCGGCTCCTTGGTGCTCGCGGAGGTCCAGATGCTCGCCACCCAGTACGTCGGGGGCGCGGAGGCCAACGTGGTCGGCTGGCTGCTTCTGCTGATATTCCTGGTCGTGCGGCCCACCGGCCTATTCGGACGGCGCGAGGTGGCTCGGCTGTGAGGAGACAACCAATGAAGAGCGCCGTGCCGTCGGGCGGCGCGCACGCGAAGCCGACCAAGCGGATGCGTGTGCGCCCGGCCCAAACCGAGGGCGGAGCCGAACCAGGCGCCGGCCGCCCGCTGCCCAAGTGGATGTATTGGATGACCCTGCGGTCCTGGATCACTGCAGTGGTCGCCGTCGGGTTCATAATTTGGACCTACACCGCGGCGAACGACGTCATCACGTATTACGTCGACATGTCGTTGCTGGCCGCGATGAGCGCCATGGCGCTCAACTTCCTGAACGGGAACGCGGGCCTGGTGTCGATGGGCACCGCGACCTTCCAAGGCTGTGGCGCGTACCTGGTGGTGATCACCGGGAAGTGGTTCACCGGCAGCTGGAACTGGCCGCTCGCGCTGCTGCTGGGCACATTGGCCGCCGGGCTGGTCGGATTCCTGATCGGCATCCCGTCGCTGCGACTGCACGGTCTGTACCTGCTGTTCGCCACGCTAGGGCTGATCGAGATCGGGCTGTACGCGTTCAACTGGTATGACACCAAGAGCGGCGCGTTGTCCGGGACCTTTGTGAAACGCCCGCGCGTGGGCGGGTTCGTCCTTCAGTCGGAAAAGACCTGGCTTCTCGTCCTCTGTGTTCTCCTGGCGATCGCCACCTGGTTGATCTACAACATGGTCAGTGGCGACCCCGGCCGGATTCTTGCGGCGGTGAAGAGCAACGAGAACGCGGCGTCGGCGATGGGGATCGGGGTGGTCAGCGCCAAGCTGCGAACCTTCGTGACCATGGCGATGCTCAGCGGTTTCGGCGGGGCCGTCGCGGCCTACTTCCTGCAATCGGTCGGCAGCGACTACTACTCGTTCCTGCTTTCGGTCACCTTTATCGCGATGGTCCTGGTCGGCGGCCTCAGCTCGGTGCGCGGCTCGATCATCGGGGCTTTCGCCATCACGTTCCTGCCGTTGGCGGTCAGCACCTGGCTGGACACGAGCATCCTCGGCCCCTTCCAAGGCTACTTCCACCGGCACCTGGGCGAACTCCAGACCGTCTTCTACGGCGCCTTGATAGTGATCTTCATCTTCTTCTTCCCCGGTGGTTTCGAAAGCCTGATCAACCTCGGCAAGGGCCGGAAGCGACGCCGTGAGCTGGAAAAGCTCGCGGAAGCCGCTGACGGCGCCAGCGATGCCCCGGCATCCCTGGCCGGCCCAGCCCCAGCCGTGAACGCGTCCCTGGCGGGTGCCGAATGAGCGGCGATGCGATTCTCGAAGTCCACGACCTGACGGTGGGCTACCGGGGCGCCGGGGTCGGCATCGATCACATCAGCTTCGATGTCCCCGCCCAGGGCGCGGTGGTATTGCTGGGCGCCAACGGCGCGGGGAAGTCCTCCACGTTGCGCGGCATCGGCGGCATCATGGCCAGCGAGCCGGCCGTGGTCCGCAGCGGGTACGTCGTCTTCGAGGGCGACCGCCTCGATCGGCTCGGCCCGAACGCGCGGGCCCGCCGCGGCATCTCGCTCGTGCCCGAGGAGAACAAGATTTTCCCGAAGCTCACGGTCCGGGAGAACCTCGCCGTCGGCGGCATGATCGCCGGCAAGCGGGCCAAGGAGCACTTGGAGCGCGCGCTCGATGTCTTCCCCGACCTGCGCGAGCACCTGCCACGGCTCGGCGGGCTGCTCAGCGGCGGGCAACGGCAGATGCTCGGAGTGGCGATGGCGCTGTGCTCCGGGGCCAAACTGCTGATCGTGGACGAGTTGACCCTGGGCCTGTCGCCGATGCTGGTGCCGGTGCTGGTCCGGCAGTTGAAAACCCTGGTGGACGGGGGGCTGCCGGTGCTGATCGCGGACCAGAACCTGTTGGTCGCGCGGGCGTTGGCGAATGTGGTTTGCCAGCTCGAGGGCGGCCGGTTGATCTCATCGGGGCCACCGGCCACGGTGCTCGCGCAAATGGCGGCGGGCGAACGCGGCGGCGCAATGGGGGTAGCACATGTGGAGCGTTAAGCGTCGGCCGGCGGGCCCACAGACGGCGGCGCCCGATTCCGGCTGGCTCACTGGGGCCGGCCAACCGATCGTGAGCGTCCGTGGCGTGTCGCTGGCCTTCGGCGGGCTGACGGTCTTGAACGAGGTCAGCATCGATGTGCCGCAAGGGTCGGTGGTGGCGATCGTCGGACCCAACGGATCGGGCAAGACCAGCCTGCTCAACTGCATCAGCGGCGTCTACCAGCCGCATGCCGGACAGATCCTGTTCGAGGGCACCGAGCTGCGCGGAAAGCGACCGCCGGAGATCACCAAGCTGGGCATCGCCCGCACCTTCCAAGGCGTGGAGATCCCGCGCAACCTGACCGTCGCCGAGATCGGCCTGCTGGGTCGGCACCTCGCGCTGTCCGCGAAGTACGGGTTCGTGGCCTACGGGCTGGGCATTCCCCGGTTGAACGGGGCGGAGCGGCGGGAACGCGACTATGTCGTCAGCGTCGCGGAGCAGATCGGGCTCGGCCCTTACGTCAACGACCGGGTCTCCGGTCTGCCGTTCGGCCTGGCCAAACGCGCCGACATCTTGCGCGCGCTGTGCTGCCGCCCCCAGGTGCTGCTGCTGGACGAGCCGGCGGCCGGCTTGACGGTCACCGAGAAGGCGGAGCTGATCTCGGTGATCAAGGAGGTGGCCGACGGTTCGGTGACCGTGTGCGTCGTCGAGCATGACATGGGCTTCCTTGAGCAGGTGTCTACCCTGATGGCCGTGATGGTCAGCGGGCAAGTGGTGTTCGAGGGGTCTGTCGCCGATGGTCTGGCTCGGCCCGAGGTGGCCATCGCGCTGCACGGGCTCAGCGACATGGCCGACGATTTCGGCGCCGACGATTTCGGTGCCGACGGTTCCAGCGAAGCGGTGCCGGCCGGCGTCACTGGCGACGAAACGTCTGCTGCGGCGTCCTGAGCCACTGGCGAGTCCGATGATCGAGAGCGCGAACTTGGACTTGTCAGTGGCGGTGCCGACACCGAGTCTGCACGTCAGCGGACCGACGCCGCCGGGGAGCTCGACCACGATCTTCCTGACCCAGGACAAGCCGTTGACCCCGGAGACGGCGCTCACCGACCGTCGCGCGCTGGTGCTGCTGAGCATCCGAGACGTGATGCGGATCACGCCGCTGGCCCAGGAGATCTTCGATGAGTTGACCATCGAGATCGTCGAGGGACGGCTGCGGCCGGGCGACACGCTGGACTCGGTCACCTTGGCGCGCCGGTTCGGAACCAGCCGCACCCCGGTGCGCGAGGCGCTGCGCGGGCTGGAGCGCCAGGGCGTGGTCGTCGTCCCGGCGCGGCGCCGGCCCTACGTTGCCGAGCTGACGCTGCGGAAGATCGAGAACATCACCGTGCTGTGGGCGGCGCTGGCCGGGCTGGTGGCCGAGCTTGTGGTGGAGCGCGCCGAAGCCAGCCAACTCGCCGAGCTGTGGCGTTGGTACGGCGCGCTCGAAGACGACGTGGCCAGAGGGTCGCCCGACGACTTCTTCTGGCACAACGTCGGCTTCCGGGCGGTGGAGGCCCGAGTCGCCGGCAACGAGGACTTGCTGCGCGCGATCGAGTCGCTGGGTTTGCGCGCGCTGCAGTTGCGGCACCGAAGCCTGTCCCAGGTGGCGCGCATCGCCACCTCGCTGCAGGGGCACCGCCGGCTGCTCGACGCCTACCGGGACCGTGACGCCACGGAGGCGCCCCGGTACTCCCGCGAGCTCATCCTGGCCGGACTTCATGAGATCGAACGCTCCCTCGTCTCCGACGTCGTCGCCGAGCCGCTGCGCGCCGGCGTCGCGGAGGGATAGGAAAGAGAGGCGATGTTTGACCATGCCTGACAACAACCCCCACCACGAGGCGGGCGGACCCGCTGGCGCGCTCACCCTGGCTATGCCGTGGGGCGAGCTGGCCTACCGGCGGGCGGGCGCCGGGGCGCCGTTGGTGATGATCCACTCACTGGCCCTCAACGGGGCGATGTGGCAACCGATCCTGGCCGACTTCACGGCTGGCCACGAGGTGATAACCGTCGACATGCGGGGTCATGGGGCCAGCCGCTGGGACGGCGGCGCGTTCACCGTTCGCGACCTAGCCGAGGATCTGTGCCGCCTGCTGGACGCATTGGCCATTGACACGATCGACCTGCTCGGGCTGTCAATGGGCGGTTCGGTGGCCACCTGCTTCGCCGCCGCGTGGCCGTCCCGGGTGCGCCGCCTGGCGCTCAGCGACACCACCGCCTGGTACGGGCCGGAGGCGCCGCAGTCGTGGGCCAAGCGGGCGGCGAGCGCGCTGGACACCCCGGACCGCCGCGACCTGCTCGACTTCCAGCTCGATCGCTGGTTCAGCGCGGCGTTCCGCGCGAGCGAGCCAGCGACCGTCGCGCACATCGCGGACATCTTCGTGCGCACCGATCCGCGCGCCCACGCCCAGGCCTGCCGGGCGTTGGGCGATCTTGACGAACGGGACCGCCTGGGCGAGATAACCGCCAAGACGCTGGTCATCACCGGCGAGGAGGACTACGCGACCCCACCGAACATGGGTGAGGCGCTCGCCCAGGGGATCGCGGGCGCGGAGTTCCGACTCTGGCCCGGGGTGCGGCACCTGTCGCCGTTCGAGAGCGGCGACCTGCGAGAAGCACTTGTCAACCATCTTGATCAGTAATTCGGAGAACCACACTTAGGAGTGTGCAGAGTTATGGAACTTATCAATAAATTCACTGTTCCGACTTCGCTCGAGCAGACATGGGCCAGTTTCCAGGACATTGTTGGCATCGCGCAGTGTGTCCCGGGCACCCAGGTGACGTCGGTGACCGGCGATTCGTTCGAGGGCACCATCAAGGTCAAGCTCGGGCCGATCTCAATGATGTTCGTCGGTGGTGGCGAATACCTCGAGAAAGACGAGTCGGCGCACCGGCTCGTGGTCACTGGGCGGGGACGCGACAAGCGCGGCGCGGGCACCGCCGCGGCGACCCTCACCGTGACCATGGCGGCCGCGCCCGATGGCGGCACCGCCGCCCAGGTGAACACGGACCTGGCGATCACCGGCAAACCGGCACAGCTCGGCAAGGGCGTGATCCAGGATGTCGCGGACAGCCTGCTCGCCCAGTTCACCGCGGCCATGGCGGAGCGGTCGGCGGCGCAAACCGATGGCGGCGACCAGCTGAGCCAGCCCGGAGTCTCGGTGACGGCCGCGCCGGCGAGCGAGGACAACGCCCTGGATCTGGGCACCACGGTCATCCCGGTGCTGGTGAAGGGCTACGGCAAGCAGGCGGCGGCCGGGCTGGCCGGCCTGCTGTTCCTGATCTTTGTGGTTCGGCGGATGCGTCGCCATCACTGCTGAGGGCGCCGAATCCAGGACCGGCCCGGTGGGTGCTGCTGCCGCCACAGGTCTCGCTGTGGCGGCAGCAGCCGTCTCGAGGAAGGAAACAGTCCGTGGCTGAGGCCACCCAGGCGTGCCATGACGCTGACGCCGCCGAGCGCGCGTTGCGCTATGCGAAGGTCCGGGCGCTGGCGGCGGAGCAGGGGCTCGACGCGACGCTGGCGTTCGCGCCGATCTGGCGCCGGGAGAATGTCCGCTATCTGACCGACGCCTCGGTGGGCGGCGCCGCCGTGTTCGCGCTGCTGCCGGCGAGCGGCGACCCAGTGGCGTTCACCACCCGCCCCGAGGACTCGTCCGCGATTCGCTCCGCCGGCTGGGTGGACGAGGTCCGGACCATTCGCGTCGACGACGCGAGCGAGCTCGTCGGCGCGCTGCGCGACCTCGGCGTGCGACGGCTCGGGATCGCCCATCTTGAGTTCCTCCCACTCGCGTTCGCGCGCGCGATCCGCGCCGCGGCGCCCGAGCTCAGCTCCGCGACGAAGCTGTTCGATGCCGCCCGCCTGGTCAAGAGCGGGTGGGAACTGGAGCGGATGCGCGATGCGGCGCGGGTTTCCGACGCGGCCTGGCGAACCTTCGTGCGGGTCGTGGCGCCGGGCGTCACCGAGTACGACATCGTCGCCGAGGTCGAGGCCGACATCAAGCGGCTCGGCGCCGAGGACAACTTCATGCTCATCGCCTCCGGCCGGGACGAGGTGCTCGGGATGACCCCGCCCGGCCCCCGTCGGCTCGAGACCGGTGACATGGTCCGCACCGAGCTCACCCCGCAGACCCATGGTTACTGGCTGCAGATCTGCCGCTCGGTGGCCGTGGGCCCGATATCCGACGCGCAGCAGCGATCATTCGACCTGTTCCACGAGGCCGCTGAGGCCGGCTTCGCGGCCGTGCGTCCCGGCGTCACCGCGCACGAAGTCGCGGTCGCGGAGAACGATGTCTTCCGCAAGCACGGCTACGGCGAGTACTGCGGCGATCAGTGGACCCGGGTGCGCGGCCACGGCCTCGGGCTGCACCTCGATGAGACGCCGATCGTCGAGGGCAACCACACCGTGCTGCCGCAGGGCGCGACCTTCATCATTCATCCCAACACCTATACCCCGATCGCCGGGTATCACGTCTTCGGCGACCAAGTCGTGGTGACCGCGGCCGGCGCCGAATACCTCGTGTCGACGCCGCGCCGGATGTTCTCCTCCGACGAGGCTTCCCCCGACGATGGGAGCCGGCGATGAAACACGGGCTGGTGGTCCTGGACCCCACCGAGATCCCCAGCGCGGAGTGGGACGCGCGCCTGCGCGCCGTGCAGGCGCGGCTTCGCGCCGCGGGCGCGCGCGTCGGGCTCATCTACAACGACGTGTCCCGGGGCGAGGACATCGGATATCTGACCAACCTGGTCGTCTACTGGAACGAGGGCGTGCTCGCGATTCCCGCCGAAGGCGATCCGACGCTGCTCACCAAGCTCTCCAAGCGCGTGTTCTCCTGGATGCGGCGGACCTCGGTGCTCACCGACCTGCGCAGCGGCAAATCCTTCGGCAAGCTCGTCGGCGACTACCTCTGCGGCCAGCCGGCGGGGGCCATCGGTTTCATCGACGCCGACCTGTGGCCGGCCGCCTACCTGGACGAGATCGCGGCGGCGGCGCCCGAATGGACCGCCGTCGAACTCGGCCCGCTGGTCCGCGAGGCGCGCGCGATGCTCTCCGCCGCCGAGCTCGGTGTCACCCGAGCCGGCGCGCCTGTGTTCCGGGCCGCGCTCGCCGCGGCGGACGCCGCCGGGCCCGACCTTCGCGCCCGGATGGGCGCGCTCGAGTCGACCGCGCGCCACGGCGGTTTCACCGATTTGACCCTGCGTGGTTTCGGCGCGGACGGCGCTGAGACTGACGGTGCCGGGGCCGACGGCGCGGAGACTGACGGAGCAGGGACCGGCGGTGTCGATGGCGCGGGGACCGTCGGCACGATCGAGGTCGCCGGCCAGTACCGGCACAGCTGGCTGCTCGCCGGCCGCAGCTACGCCGCCCGGTCGGTCCGCGATCGGCTCGCGGCGGCCCAGGCGAGCGCGCTCGGGGCGCTGGGGTCGGGCGCCGGCTGGCCCGCCGTCGAGGCCGCCGCGCGCGGCGCGCTCGCGCTGCCCGCCGGCGCGACCGCCGCCATCTCCTGGATCCGCCAGGTCGACTTCGCCAACCTCGGCGAGCTTCGCCCGCGCCAGCGCACTGGCCCGGCCGCGGGCGAGGCGGGCGCGCTGCGGATCGAGGTCTTCGCCGCCGACGGGCGGCGCGGCGTGCTGACCGACACATTCCTCATCGTCGACGGACCGCCCGAACTCTTGACCGCCTGAACCAGTCATCGACCACGCAACCGCCGGACAACCCACCCAACACGCGACCGCCAAATACCCCGCCAAACAGCAACGGAGAAGCGATGCGCATCTTGTCGAATGCCGACGTCGAGCAGCTCCTGAGCCCCCAAGATGTGCTCGAGACGCTCGAAATCGCCTACCGAGACCTCGCCCAGCACCGGGGCGCGAACCGCCCACGAAACCACACCTACTTCCCGGTGGAGGATGAGCGGTACCCAGGCTTCCGGTTCCGCTTCAAATCGCAGGAGGGCGGGAACGTCTCGAGTGGAGTCTGGGGCACCCGGATCACCTCCGACCTGGCCGGCGTCGAGACCCTGCCGACCGGCGAGCAGCGCCGCCGCCTGCTGCCGGTCGCGCCGGGCGGGAACTATGTCGGGCTGGTCACCCTGTTCAGCCTCACCGAGCTCGCGCCGCTGGCGATGATCCATGACTCGGTGATCCAGAAGTACCGGGTCGGCGCCACCACGGCGCTCGGCATCCGCGAGCTCGCGCGCGAGGACGTCAAGGTGGCGGGCATGTTCGGCGCCGGCTGGCAGGCGGCCGCGCACCTGGAGACGCTGCTCCTGGTCCGCCCGGGCATCGAGGAGATCCGCGTGTTCAGCCCAACCGCCGCGCGCCGGGAGGCGTTCGCCGCGCACTGGGCGGCGAAGACCGGGCGGAACGTCAAGGCGGTGTCCGACCCCAAGCAGGCGGTGGCCGGCTGCGACATCGTGACCACGGCGACCGCGGCGATGGACCCGGTGTTCGACGGCGCGTGGCTTGAGCCCGGCACCCACGTCTCCTCGATCACCAGCCCGGATGGGACGGCGATGCGTCGCGAACTGGACGACACCACGTTCGACCGGGCCGGTCGCATCGTCGTCTTCTCCCGCGAGCAGGTGCACCACGACAACCAGATCGACATTCTCGGCCCGGTCGAGCGCGGCTTGAAACGCTGGGAGGACATCGCTGAGCTCGGTGATGTGCTCATCGACCCGGAGCCGGCGCGTTCCAGCGCGGAGGAGATCACGGTCTTCGCGAACAACACCGGCATGGGCATCCAGTTCGCCGCGGTCGGCGCGCGGATCCTCGAACTCGCCGAGCAGCGGAACCTGGGCCACGTCATTCCGACGGAGTGGTTCGTTGAGGACACGACGCCGTGAGCTCGCCCCTGATCAGCTCGCCGCCAGCGGCCAGCGCTGCCCTCGGCGGACGCGCCATCGTCTTCGGCGACGACATCAACACGGACGTGATCATCCCCAGCCGTTACCTGGTGAGCATTGACCCGGTCGAGCTGGGCGCGCACGCGTTCGAGCCGCTCGGGCCGGCAGCGCAGGCGAGACTCAAGGACAGCCGGGTCGTCGTGGCGGGGCGCAACTTCGGCTGCGGCAGCGCGCGCGAGCAGGCCGCGACCTGCCTGATCGGGGCGGGGGTCAAGGCCGTCGTGGCCCGGTCCTATTCCCGCGTGTTCTTCCGCAACGCGATCAACACCGGGCTGGTGGCCGTCGAATGCCCAGCGGCGGTCGATGAGATCGCCGAAGGCGACGAGGTGTGGGTCGACTACGCGGCGGGCGCGGTCACGGTCGGGGGACGCGCCCACCCATTCGCCCCGTTCCCGCCGGTGCTGCGGGAGATCTTGGAGGCCGGGGGCCTCATTGAGCACCTGATGGCGAAATTCGCGAAGGAGCGCGGCTGATGGGCAAGACGTTCGCGGTCAAGGCGCTGGAGCGCGCGTCGGGTGAGACCGGGCTGGTCCCGGGCCAGATCGTCGACGCCTACCCCGACCTCTATATGAGCCACACCGCGACGTGGCGCTGTGTCAAGACGCTGGAGCGGATGGGCAATCCGGAGTTGTTCGACAAAGACCGGATCGCGATGGTCATGGATCACATCTCGCCGGCGCAGACCACCAAGAACGCCAGCGACCACCAGCTGTGCCGGCGCTTCGCCCGCGAGCACGGGATCAAGAATTTCTTCGACGTCAACGCGGGCATCGCCCATGTGGTGCTCATGGAGCACGGCCTGGTCAAGCCCGGCGACCTCATCATCGGCACGGATTCGCATTCGACGATCTACGGCGCGCTGGGCGCGCTCGGCACCGGCGTCGGGTTCAGCGAGATCACCGCCGCGTGGGTCACCGGCA